>JBFKDP010000030.1:0-19410 GCA_041619575.1 Litorivivens sp. | reverse complement strand
TAGCGGGCGATGTTGTCGCCACTGCGGGTGACAGAGGTACTAAAGACATTCTGCTGGTCCGCCGGCGGTATCCAGGCACTAAGGAAATAATGCTGCACAATGGCGACCCAGCCACCGGTCATTTCCAGCTTCAGTGGTTTGTCGCGCATTTTGTCGAAGGTCAGTTTTTCAAAGGGGTCTTCGCTGGTGCGGTAGGCGACCCCCAGAAAGGGCTGCATCCCCATCATGCCATTATCTTGTACGGTCGGGTCGTCGCTATTGTCACGTTTTAGCTGGGTAAACAGTGCTGCCTGCCAGGCTGAACTGCTTCGGTTGTCGATTTCATAGTCGAGCTCTGCCGTATAGGCACCCCGTTTAAAGCGGTAGTGCTTATAGATGGTGATTTCCCGGCTCGGTGCATAAGCCAGGGTGACGGTCAGTTCGTCTTGACCGTCAGCCAGACTGTAGTGATTTTGTTCGGTGCTGAACTCCGGTCGGCCTTCGCGGGTGTCGGTTCCATTCTGGCCGATCAAACCGCTTTGCGCGATATATTCGCGCGCGCTGTTCTGTTCCAGAAGTACGAAGGGTTTGTCTGGGGTATCGATTTTTGCATAGTGTTCGGGCAGTGCGGCGTAAACGACATCGCCCCCACGCAGATCAATGCGTAGATCCAGCACATCGGTGACGACACTGATTTGCTGCTGACTGTTTGCCGCCGGCAAGTCGGGTTCGACATCGCTGGCTGTCAGTTGAGGAATGTCCTCTGCAGCAAAATCTCGATTTTCAATGGTGTTCACGCTGGGACTATCGTCCATTTGCGAAACCGCTGGTGTGGCATTTTCTTGCTGGCGAAAGTTGGCCCATTCGGTGACCAGCATAAAAGACAGCACCGCAATCGCGGCAATTAGCAAGGTACGTTGGATATCCATTATGAAGACTTGACCTGCGTTGGTTGATTGGCGTCAGGGTGAAGGTTGTTACCCGAGCGATGCTCGGCAAACGGAACCGGATCATAGCCGCCCGGATTAAAGGGGTGGCATCGAGCCAGTCGTTTCAGTGCCAGTGCACTGCCGCGTACGCTGCCGTGTTCTTCCAGCGCTTCAAGGGCGTAGGCAGAACAGGTGGGATGAAAGCGGCAGTGCCCAGCCATCAGTGGGCTGATGAGATAGCGATATGCGCGTATGGGCGCAATCAGGATTGATCGCATGAGTTTGCCTCCCGACGTAGCTGTTGCTCAGCTTGTCGCCGCTTTTTTTCGACTCTTTTCTGAAGTTGTTGCCACAAATCCTGGCAGCAGAGGTGGAGTTGTTGCTTGTCTAGTGTAGCTAATCCTTTGCGCGCAAGCACCACAATATCCAAGCCTTGCAGTTCATCCTGGTGGTGGCGGAAGCTTTCTCGGATTACACGCTTGATACGATTTCGACCAACAGCCAGCTTGACGTGCTTTTTGGCGATGACGAGACCGAGGCGGGGTTGTGGCAGATTGTTGGGGTGTGCAAGAAACAGCAGTTCTGGTGTTGACACCTTGAGGCGGGCGTTGTCAAAAACCTGCTTGTAGTCGCTGGCATTCAGCAGCCGTGACGTTCTAGCAAAACCTTCTGTCGTCACGGTGCTGGAAAACCATTCGCAAAAGCCGAATTAGGCTGCGAGGCGTTGACGACCTTTAGCGCGGCGACGAGCGATAACTTTGCGTCCGCCTTTTGTAGCCATGCGAGCACGGAAACCGTGGGTGCGCTTGCGCTTGATGACGCTTGGTTGAAAAGTTCTTTTCATTACTTGTCTCCAGCACTTATAGCCAAGTCGGTATAAGTCGTTAGAAGTTTTCCGTTGCCCCCGGCTCTCGGTGAGACGGGACAACACTAAAAATAAGGATCGCGAATTCTAGAGAATATGAGCTGTAAAGGCAATGTCTTTCTGCGCGAAAGAACAAGACTTTAACTTGCCGCGCGGACGATTCAAGATTTGTTGGCAAGTGAGTGCTCACCCTTAGATCGACTGACAGTTTATCCACATCTTTAAGCTGTAGTTATCCACAATTATTGTCTATTGTATAAATATAACGGTTATACTGTTGCCTATAATACGTAACTATTTGAAATATAATAATAATAAATGGAATTGCGCTACGAGTTTTCTTTGTTTTTCTGTGGATAAACTAGCGTCAGTAGCGGTACAATGCGCCTCTTCACAGCGTTGATCATCATAACAATAGGGCAGGAGAGGTTTTAACCGTGCCGGAAGTAGCTTGGGAACAGTGTCTTCATCATTTGCAGAACGAGTTGCCCTCCCAGCAATTTAACACCTGGATCAGACCCCTGCGCGCTGTTGCCAATGGCGATCAGTTGCAACTGTTGGCGCCCAACCGCTTTATCAAGGACTGGGTGGCTGATCGCTATCTGGATCGTATTTCTCAGTTGATCAGTGAGGCTGGGCCCAGCCGAAATTTTGATGTAGTTGTTGATATCGGTGGTAAACCGCAACAGCGCAGTTTGCCCAATGTGGCGCCGAAACTTGAGGTTCCCGCTCCCCGAAAAGAGTCTGCGGGACAAATGGAGCTTCCAGTACAAGCTACTGAAACTCCGCGACCGCGACCAGCACGTAAAATCGAGGTTGAGAGCGGTGTTCGCCATCAAAGTTCGTTGATGGAAACACATACCTTTAATACCTTCGTCGAGGGCAAGTCCAATCAGCTGGCCCGCGCGGCGGCCATGCAGGTAGCGGAAAATCCCGGCCAGGCGTATAACCCTGTCTTTCTCTATGGCGGCGTTGGCCTTGGCAAAACCCACTTGATGCATGCTGTGGGCAATGCCATGTTGAAGCAAAAGCCGGATGCGAAAATTGTCTACCTGCACTCGGAGCGCTTTGTGGCTGATATGGTCAAGGCGCTGTCGTTGAATGCGATTAATGAGTTTAAACGTTACTATCGCTCGGTTGACGCCCTGTTGATTGACGATATCCAGTTTTTTGCCGGCAAGGATCGGTCTCAGGAAGAATTCTTTCACACCTTTAATGCCCTCCTTGAAGGCGGTCAGCAGATGATTCTGACCTGCGACCGCTACCCGAAGGAAATTAATGGACTTGAAGAACGCCTCAAGTCACGTTTTGGCTGGGGACTGACGGTGGCCGTGGAACCGCCGGAGTTGGAAACACGTGTTGCCATATTAATGAAGAAGGCTGAACAGGAAAAAATTGATCTGCCACAGGATGCAGCCTTCTTTATCGGCCAGCGGGTTCGATCCAATGTGCGGGAATTGGAAGGTGCGCTGAAACGGGTGATTGCGAGTGCCCGGTTTATGGCGCGCTCCATCGATATCCCTTTGATACGGGAATCTTTGAAAGATTTGCTGGCTCTGCAAGACAAACAGGTCAGCGTGGATAATATTCAAAGGACGGTTGCCGAGTACTACAAAATCAAGGTGGCCGATCTCACGTCGAAGCGCCGGAGCAGGTCGGTGGCGCGCCCCCGTCAACTGGCGATGGCGCTGGCCAAAGAATTGACTAATCACAGCCTGCCGGAAATTGGCGATGCCTTTGGCGGGCGTGATCACACGACTGTTTTGCACGCCTGTCGTAAGATCAAAGAATTGCGGGAAACCATTGCCGATATCCGGGAAGATTACCAGAACCTGCTACGTTCGCTGACAACCTAGCCGCGTAGCCGGCCCTATTGTTCGTTTGCGATGCAGGTTGCTGCTTTTGCTTGCTTTTTCCGCTGCTGGGGCATAGGACTTTGCGCCCGACTGCCGTATGATTAAAGCCAATAATTGAAACTATAAATCCCACAGGATCTTCACCCGATTATGAAATTTGTCATTTCTCGCGAGGCTCTACTCAAACCCCTGAATCTGGTAGCCGGTGTTGTGGAGCGCCGTCAAACGCTGGCGATTCTGGCCAATGTGCAGTTGGTATTGGAAGGTCAGGAATTATCGCTGACGGGTACTGACCTGGAAGTGGAGTTGATTGGCCGCGTTGCGCTAACGACCCCGCCTGATTCTGACGGTGAGATTACGGTGCCGGCACGTAAACTTGTTGATATCTGTAAATCCTTGCCTGATGGCTGTGATATTGAATTTACGCTCGATGAAAACCGTTTGATTCTGCGCTCCGGTCGCAGTCGTTTCACCCTCTCCACCTTGCCGGCGGCAGATTTCCCTAGCGTGGATCAGGGCGACGATGCTCAGTCCTTCTCGGTGAAACAGGGCGACGTTAAACGGCTGATTGAGAAAACGGCCTTTGCCATGGCCCAGCAGGATGTTCGTTACTACCTGAATGGCATGTTGTGGGAAGTGAGTGCGGATAAGCTGCGTATGGTGGCGACTGATGGTCACCGGCTCGCGATGTGCACGCTGGCGGCCGAACTGAATGTTGCCAAGGAGTGTCAGGTCATCGTCCCGCGCAAGGGTGTGAATGAACTGGCGCGTTTGCTGATGGATGAAAGTCAGGATGCAGAAGTGCTGGTCGGAAGTAATCACCTGCGGGTAGTCACGCAGGGCTTTACCTTCACCTCTAAACTCATAGACGGCAAATTCCCGGACTATGACCGGGTCTTGCCTCGGGGCAGCACCAAAGAAGTCCTGGGTTCGCGGGACGCACTCAAGCAGGCCTTTGCGCGTACGTCGATACTATCCAATGAAAAATACCGTGGTATCCGGCTGCAGCTCACCTCCGGTGAGCTAAAGATCCAAGCCAACAATCCCGAACAGGAAGAGGCGGAAGAAGTCGTGGCGGTGGATTACCAGGGCAGTGATCTGGAGATCGGGTTTAACGTCAGTTACCTGGTGGATGTGCTCTCGGTGATCGGCGGCGAACAGGTCAAGCTATCACTCGCGGATGCCAACAGCAGCGCCCTGCTTGAAGAGCCGGATTCGAGTGAATCCGCTTATGTCGTTATGCCTATGCGGCTGTGATGGCTTATATCTTAAAGGACTATTCAGTCAGAAAAAGGGTAGCGTTGATCGTTGCCCTTTTTTATACCTACCCCGCCCTCTTCTTATCCGTGCCTCACCCCGAGCCCTCGTTGACTCCATGCTGCAAAGCTTAAGCCTTCAAAATTTTCGTAACTTTGACCAGGCGACCTTGTCTGATTTGCGTCGAGTGAATGTCATTTCCGGGAGCAATGGGAGTGGCAAAACCTCTTTACTGGAAGCCATCCACTGTTTGGGGAGTAGCCGTTCATTCCGGACTCGGAAGTGGCAGTCGCTGATTCGGCATGGCAGCGAGGGCTTTTTGATCGCGGGGCAATTAGACCACCCCCAGCGGGGACGCGAACGCCTTGGCATCCAGCGTGAACGGCAATCCAAAAATCCGCTGGTCAAGTATCGTGGGGTAGTCCTCCGTTCGGCGGGTGAGTTGGCGGGCGTCCTGCCTCTGCAATTAATCGACAGTTCGGCCTTTCAGCTGCTGGAAGGCGCGCCCGAGGTACGTCGACAGTGGTTGGATTGGGGGGTGTTTCACGTGGAACAACACCGCTTTGTCGAATCCTGGCGCCGCTATCGAAAGGCACTGGCTCAACGCAATGCGCTTCTCCGGCGCGGCGTCGTCACCGAAACGGCCTTACGGCCTTGGACCGAGGAGTTGATTCGGAGTGGTGAGCGGGTCCATGCCCTCCGACTGGCTCAGTTCGAGCGCCTGGTACCTCTGATTCAGGAAACCTATGAGGCGATCAACCAGGATACGGGCTCGGCGGTTCCCCTCACCTACCACTATCATGCGGGCTGGGAGGTGAACCGTTATAGTCTGGAAGAGCGGCTTCGCCTGGCCATTACGACCGATACGGAGCTGGGCTACACCCGACACGGCCCCCATCGGGCGGACGTGAGGTTTAAAGTCGACGGGCGATCGGCGTTGGAGGTTCTCTCTCGCGGTCAGCTGAAGACGGCACTGTGTTGTATTCGCATCGCACAGGCGAAGTTATTGGCGCAATATGGTATAAAGAGTGCTTTCCTGATTGATGATTTGTCGGCGGAATTAGACCCGGATCGCCGTCGTTTGGTCGTACAGGCTTTGCTTGCCCTGGACATGCAATTGTTTATGACCAGTATCGAAAGCCATGACTTGGGGGATTGCCTTGGCGGGTGTCCCAGCGAGCAGCTTCAAAGGTTTCACGTGAAACACGGTCGGGTCTCCCCTTCCGAAGCATAAGGGTTGGTGGCTGCGATGGCCGCTGATGATGATGGATAAGAGGATAGTATGAGCGAAGGTAAACAGTACGATTCGTCGAGTATCAAGGTTTTGAAAGGCCTCGACGCCGTCCGGAAACGTCCCGGGATGTACATTGGGGACACGGATGATGGGACCGGTCTCCACCATATGGTCTTTGAGGTGGTGGATAACTCCATCGACGAAGCGTTGGCGGGCTACTGCTCTAAGATTGAGGTCGTCATTCACCCCGATGAATCCATCAGTGTTCGCGACAACGGCCGCGGGATTCCTACCGAAATCCACGATGAAGGCGTGTCGGCAGCGGAAGTGATTATGACGGTCCTGCATGCGGGCGGGAAATTCGATGACAATACCTACAAAGTCTCCGGCGGACTCCACGGGGTGGGGGTTTCCGTGGTCAATGCCCTGTCGAAAACGCTGGTTCTCACCATTCGCCGTAACGGCAAAGTCCACGAGCAGACCTATACCCACGGTGTCCCGAATGCGCCACTGGCCGTTGTGGGCGACACCGACGTATCGGGCACAGAAATTCGCTTCCATCCTTCCGAACAAACCTTTAATAACATTGAGTTTCATTTCGACCAGCTGGCCAAACGCCTGCGGGAACTGGCCTTCTTGAACTCCGGGGTCAATATTGACCTGATTGATGAGCGTAGCGGTGAAAAGGAAAACTTCCACTACGAGGGTGGCTTGAAAGCCTTCGTAGAATTTCTCAACCACAACAAAAACCCGATCAACGAGGTCTTCCACTTCACGACCGAAGGTGAAGGTGGTGTGGGCGTCGAAGTGGCCCTGCAGTGGAATGAAGGTTTTCAGGAAAACCTCTACTGCTATACCAACAATATTCCACAGCGTGACGGCGGCACCCACTTGGCGGGCTTTCGGGCGGGCTTGACCCGTAACCTGAATAACTACATTGAGGCCGAAGGTCTGGCCAAAAAGGCCAAGGTTAACACCACCGGCGACGATGCTCGCGAAGGCTTAACGGCCATTATTTCCGTTAAGGTGCCGGACCCGAAGTTTTCCTCCCAGACTAAAGATAAGCTGGTCTCCAGCGAGGTGAAAACCGTGGTCGAGCAGGCCATGAGCGATAAATTTGCGGATTTTCTGCAGGAAAAGCCAGGCGAAGCCAAAATTATCGTGCAAAAAATGCTGGATGCCGCCCGTGCCCGGGAAGCGGCCCGCAAGGCCCGGGATATGACCCGCCGGAAAGGCGCGTTGGATATCGCCGGCCTGCCGGGGAAACTGGCGGACTGCCAAGAGAAAGACCCTGCCCTGTCAGAAATTTACCTGGTGGAGGGCGACTCGGCGGGCGGCAGTGCCAAACAGGGCCGCGACCGGCGTACCCAAGCGATCCTGCCCTTGAAAGGTAAAATTCTAAACGTCGAAAAGGCGCGGTTTGACAAAATGCTCTCTTCCGCGGAAGTGGGCACCATGGTGACCGCACTGGGGTGCGGGATCGGGAAGTCCGAATTCAACATCGAAAAACTGCGCTACCACTCGATCATTATTATGACGGATGCAGACGTCGACGGTTCCCACATTCGGACACTTTTGCTCACCTTCTTCTTCCGACAAATGCCAGAGCTAATTGAACAGGGCCATATATTTATCGCCCAGCCACCGCTTTATAAAATCGCCCGGGGAAAATCGCATACTTACCTGAAAGATGACGATGCTCTCAACGACTACCTGACCAACTCGGCGCTCGAAGATGCCTCCCTGCATGTTCACGCTGATGCGCCGGCGATCAGTGGCGAGCCCCTGGAGCAGTTGGTGAAGGACTATCGCGGCGTCGAGAAAGTGATTGACCGCCTGAGCCGGGTTTATCCGGTCGTCGCCCTGTGGCAGATGCTGGATGCCCCGACGCTTACCCAAGAGATGATGCAGGATCGAGAGGCTGTGGCCGCTTGGTGTGAGGCCTTGTCAAACTTGCTGGGCGATACGGTTGAGGCCAAGCACAATCGCTATACCATCACCGTTGACGAAGATACCGAGCGCCATTACTTCCGTCCGCGTATCACGGTCATTGCCCACGGAGTGAGTACTGACTATCTTGTGACGCGTGAGTTTGTGGGCTCTTCGGATTACCAGAAGATTCGCCACCTCGGCGAGCAAACGTTCGAACTCTTGGAGGCTGATGCCTACGTCAAGCGCGGTGAGCGACAGCAGCCCGTGAGTACCTTTGGCGACGCTTTGGCCTGGCTGATGAAGCAAGCAGAGCGCGGCTATAATATTCAGCGCTACAAAGGTCTGGGTGAAATGAACCCGGAGCAGCTTTGGGAAACTACGATGGATCCGGAAGGTCGCCGCATGTTGCGGGTCACTATTGAAGATGCCATTGCGGCTGACCAGATCTTTACCACGCTGATGGGCGATGTGGTGGAGCCGCGGCGTGAGTTTATTGAAACCAATGCTCTGAACGTAGCGAACCTGGACGTTTAAAGGGCTTATTGGGTCCCTTGCCGGGCCGTCAGTTGGCTCTTGGCAACGACCTAGAAAAGTATAGGGAAAAGAGGTCTTCTTACTTCGTTTTTCTGAAATGCCAATGCAAATCGCATAAAACGCAGGCCCGCTAGTGCGGGCCTGCGTGGTTTAAGCGGCTTTGGCAGTCTGCTCGTCGTCCCAGGTCAGCAGATATTCGAAGGCGGCCAAGGAGGCCTTGGCGCCCTCCCCTAGTGCCACCACAATCTGCTTGTAGGGCACGGTTGTGACATCGCCACAGGCAAAAATACCGTCTACGCTGGTTTGTCCACGCGCGTCAATAAGGACCTCACCGTGTTGACTCAGGTCGACGATGCCTTTGAGGAACTGACTGTTGGGCAGCAGTCCGATCTGCACAAATACGCCGGCGAGTTCAAGTCGCTCGACAGAGCCGTTGGCGCGGTGCTCGTACTCGATGGCATTGACCTTGCCATTCTCGGCTAGGATTTGCTTGGTCGCCACGTTGTTGAGCAGGGTGATATTGTTGCGAGCCTTGGCTTGGTCGAGCAGCACCTGATCAGCTTTAAATTCCGGCATAAACTCGAACACGGTAACTGACTTTACGATCCCTGCCAGGTCAAGTGCCGCTTCGATACCGGAATTACCCCCACCAATCACGGCGACGTCTTTGCCCTTGAAAAAGGGCCCGTCACAGTGTGGGCAGTAGGCAACGCCCTGGCCAATATTTTCGCGCTCACCAGGCACCCCCAGCTCCCGCCATTTTGCCCCGGTCGCTATGATCAGCGTCTTACTGTTGATGCGCTCGCCGGAAGAGAGCAACAGTGTCTTCGCCAGGCCTTTACCAATCTCATCCACTCGCACGTGCTCACGCAAGGTAATCTTGTAGTCATTGAGGTGCTCGCGCAGGTTGCCCGAGAGCTGTGTGCCGTTGGTTTTGGGCACGGAAATCAGGTTCTCAATGCCCTGGGTGTCTTTTACCTGGCCGCCCAGGCGATCGGCAATGAGCGTTACAGACAGGCCTTTTCGGGCGGCGTAAATTGCAGCAGACACACCGGCCGGACCGCCGCCTATCACGGTGACGTCTTGCAGAGGAAGCTGTTGAATTGGCCTAGCTTTTAGGTTGGGCGCGCTGGCCATCAGTTTGTCCAAAAGCTGAGCGGTATCGATTTTTCCGTTGGCAAACGGTTTGCCATTCAGGAACACGGCGGGTACGCCCTGCAGCTTTCGTTCTTCCACCAGTTCCGGAAAGATTCCGCCGTCGATCATTTCTGCTTCGATATTGTCGTTTAGCAGAGCAAACTGGTTCAGTGCCTGCACAACGTCCGGGCAATTGTGGCAACTCAAGCTGACGAAAACTTCAAAATGCATTTTTTCTTCGACGGCAGCCACAATGCTTTGGACGGACGTATCCACTTTCAGTGCGCTACCGCCAGCTTGTAGAACCGCCAGTACCAGAGAATTGAACTCATGCCCGCCGGGAATACCGGAAAAGCGTATGCCGGTGTCTTTACCCGCAGCTTCAAGCTGAAAACTGAGGGGGCTGCGCAGGCCCAGTTCCCGCTCGCTCAGACTGAGCTTGTCCGAAACTGACACAAAATCGTTGAGGTAACTAAGCAGCTCTGCGCGCTTGTCGTGTTCACCGGTTTGCAGAACCAGTGTCACGGCTTGCTTAAGGTTGTTAGTGTAGCCCTTCAGGGCCTTGAGAATATCTTGGTCTAACATGGTCTGACTCCTCACCAGTGTATTGCTGGGGCTTGTACTACGAACGCAGGTGTTGTCCTCGTTCGCCGACACAAGCCCGGCAAAAAGGGCGCTTGCGCCCCGGCCTTAGATTTTGCCAACCAGGTCCAGGCTGGGCTTGAGCGTTTCCTGCCCCGCTTCCCAGGCAGCCGGACAGACTTCGCCGTCGTTGTCGCGTACGTACTGAGCGGCTTTAACCTTGCGCAGCATGTCTTTGGCTGATCGCCCGATACCGAGATCATGGATCTCCGCAACTTTAATTACTCCATCCGGGTCTGCCAGAAAGGTTCCTCGAAGGGCGACGCCGTCGTCTTCAATCATCACATCGAAGCCGCGAGAAATTTTCCCGGTAGGATCGCCGATCATCGGGTAATTGATCTTGCCAATGGCCTCGCTCGTGTCATGCCATGCCTTGTGGACGAAGTGAGTGTCAGTTGAGACGGAGTAGACTTCGACACCAAGCGACTGCAACTCATCGTAGTGCTTGGCCATATCTTCCAATTCCGTTGGGCAGACAAAGGTGAAATCTGCCGGGTAGAACAGAAAGATTGCCCACTTGCCTTTGACGTCGTCAGAGCTAATGGTTTTGAATTCGCCGTTGTGAAAAGCTTCTGCCTTGAAATCGGGTATTTGCTGATTAATCTTCGCCATGGTGTTTCTCCTCGTCGTTTGCGTTGGGGCTGCACTGCAGCAGTGACGACAAGAATAAGAGCGTTTAATGTTCTTTAAAATTGATTAAAATAGATATATATCTTCTATTTTATGGAATTACAGTGGTTTCCCTGAAGCAACTCAATTATGTACTGGCGGTTGATAAGACCCGTCACTTTAAAAGGGCGGCCGATGCCTGCGCTGTTTCCCAATCTGCGCTCAGTACAGCTGTTGCGGAGCTCGAAAATCAGCTGGGGGTTCAGATATTTGAGCGTAACAACAAACAGGTGCTGGTCACCCCGCTTGGGCGTCAGTTGCTGGATAAAGCGCGCCAGATTGCCTTGCTGGTGGATGATCTTCAGCTGCTGGCCCAGTCAGACAAGGCTCCCCTGAGTCACCCCATACGTATTGGCGTAATCCCGACGATTGGCCCCTACCTGCTGCCCAAGGTCTTGCCGTTGTTGCACGAGCAATACCCGCAACTGCGTCTGACTCTGATAGAAGACCAGTCTTCGGTTCTGGCAGACAAAGTGCGCAGCGGAGAGCTGGATACAGCGATCCTGGCTTTGCCCTATCCTACCGAGGGCCTCCACAGCTTTGAATTTTGGGCAGAGGATTTTCTTTTGGTGACCCATAAAGCAAACTCCCTCGCCCGCAAGGCGTCGGTGTCTGGAGCAGATCTGGAACAGGGAAAACTACTGCTGCTCTCAGAGGGGCATTGTCTGAAGGATCATGCGCTGGCCGCCTGCAGCCTGCCAGCAAACGAAAGTGAGCGCTCACTATCAGGCACGAGCCTCTATACTCTTGTACAAATGGTTGCGGGCCGGATGGGCTCGACGCTGGTGCCGGAAATGGCGCGCTCACAGCTGGTCGCGACGAACGATGCCCTCAGGCTGGTTCCGCTCAGTGAAAAGGGGCCGCATCGTCGCATTGCTTTCATTACACGCTTGAATTACAGCGGAGTGCATAATATTGAGCGTTTGAAGGATATGTTTCGCGAACAATTGCTAGCAGAGCGTGGGTCCAATTAATTCGAGCTGGCGCAAAGCGAGTAAAAGCGAACTGAGCGTGGTAATTCAAGGCCCTGCTCTACTACAATGTTTTCCGTTATTACACGTGTCGCCGGATTGGGGGGTAGGCCAATGAGCCTGACAATGTTGAGTAGCTTTTTCGGCTGGTGCTCCGTGATCAATATCGGGTTTTTAGTGTTTGCCACTCTACTGTTAACGCTCGCCGGTCAGTTTTCCCTCGGGCTTCACAAGCGTTTGTTTGATCTGGATGAAAAGTTTTTGAAAGAGAGTTATTTTCGGTTTTTGGCGCGCTATAAGATGCTGACCTTGATTTTCTCCATTGTGCCCTATTTCGCGCTTCAGCTTATTATAAATAATCCATCGGTGTATTAATTCTGTGTTTGCATTCCTACCCCACTGGCTGCGAGGCAGTCTGGTCTTCTTGCTCATTATTCTCTCTACGGTGTTCTGGTTTATTCCGATAATCCTGTTTGCCTTTATCAAACTGCTGGTGCCCATTATTGTCGTGCGGAAATACTGCACGCGTATTCTGATTGAAATCGCAACCATCTGGATTGGCTTCAACAATCTGCTGTTACAGGTGTTTAATCGCACCGAATGGGATATTGAAGGCATAGAAGGCCTTAGCCTGAAAGACTGGTATCTGGTTACCTGCAACCATCAATCCTGGGCTGATATTCTCGTTGTGCAGAAAGTGCTCTGGCGCAAGACGCCGATGCTCAAGTTTTTTCTCAAACAGCAACTGATCTGGGTACCCGTAATCGGTGTGGCATGGTGGGCGCTCGACTTCCCCTTTATGAAGCGCTACACCGCTGAGCAGGTGAAAAAAAATCCCGCCCTGAAAGGCAAAGACCTGGAAACGACGCGCAAGGCCTGCGAAAAATTCAAATATACCCCAGTAGCCGTTTTCAATTTTCTTGAGGGGACTCGCTTCACCCCAGCGAAACACGATGCCCAGCAATCACCCTACCAATACTTGTTGAAGCCCAAGGCGGGTGGTGCCGGCTTTGTACTGGGCGCGATGGGCGAGCAGCTGCATACCTTGTTGAATATCACTATCCACTACCCGAGCGAAGACTTCGGCTTCTGGGCCTTATTAAGTGGGCGACTGCAGCGGATTGTGGTGCGCGTGAAAACCCAGACGATTCCGCCGGAGCTGCTCAACCGCGATTACTTGCAGGATGAGGCCTATCGCTTGCAGGTGCAGCAATGGGTGGGCGAGTTGTGGCGGGCAAAGGACGCCGAGCTGACCGAGTTGCGCGAGCGTTATCCTGCGTAAGGCAGTTGCCGCAGTCAGTAGATTGTGTGCAATAAGGTTCACTTCGCTTACAACAAGTAATATTGCCAGTCCGTATAAATGCGGATAGATCACAGTTTTAATTGTCTCTAGGCTTTTGGTTCTATGTGCCCAGGAGCCCGTCTGTGATACCCGCACCTTACGAGAGTGATGAAGCGCGACGACTGGCATCCCTGCGATCCCTGCAGATTCTCGATACCCCGCCCGAAGAACGCTTTGACCGGCTGACACGCCTTGCCTGCCGGATATTTGACGTGCCGATATCGCTGGTTAGCCTGATTGATGATAATCGGCAGTGGTTTAAATCGCGCAGCGGTTTGGCTGTGTGTGAAACACCGCGAGAAATCTCCTTCTGTGATCACGCGATCAGAGGTTCTGAGATTTTTGAAGTGAACGATGCGAGTGAGGACCCGCGTTTTAAAGAAAACCCGCTGGTGACGGGTGCGCCTACCATACGCTTTTATGCCGGCAGTCCCCTAAGATCCATAGAGGGCCACATGCTTGGAACGCTTTGCATCATCGACACCAAACCCAGAAAGCTGAGTGAGAATGATCGCGAGACCCTGAAGGATCTCGCTTCGATTGCGGAACGTGAGCTTCTCGCCCTGCAGTTGACGTCCTTTGACGAGCTAACAGGGCTTTCCAACCGACGCGGCTTTGCCGCCCTGGCAGGAAAAAGCCTGAAATACTGCGTGCGCAATGCGCGCGATGCAGTCATGCTGTTTTTTGATCTGGATGACTTCAAGGAAATCAACGATCACTACGGTCATCTAGAAGGCGATAAGGCCTTGCAGGTATTCTCGAACAAACTCCAGGATACCTTTCGCGAATCAGATATCTGTGCGCGGCTCGGCGGCGACGAGTTTGTTGTGTTGCTGGCCGACGCCGATGAAAACCAGGCTAGAGAGCTGGAAACTCGATTTCGCCATGAGCTCAATGAATACAATCAATATTCAGGCAATCCCTATCAACTTAGTTTTTCCTGTGGGGTTATGCAGTACAACCGCTTTAAGCACGGCAGCATTGAAAAGCTGATTGAGGAAGCGGACCGCCTTATGTACGCGAACAAATCGGATCTGAATCGACGATAAGTTCAGATTAGAGGTACCAGTTGTATTCCAGCTGGATGTAGTCGTCAAAGCGTATCGGATAGAAGCTGTGGTCTTCGTCAGAAATCCTATGGAATACGCGCGCCTCTAAACTCACTTTGGATTGGCCGCTTAGACGTCGGCTATACTCGAGGCTGAAGAACTGACTGTTAACTTCCCTATCAAAGACTAGGCCGGCCAGCAGTGCGCTGTCCCAGGCGTCATTGGCTGCCCAGCGCGCAGCGAGAAAAACATCATCTTGAAAACCGCTGCCACCGTTCAAGCCTCGCTCATCCCACAGGTATTCGACTAAAACGCCGATATCACTTGCCGAGTCAAACACACCGTAAAAGGAGTACTCCAGGCCTGCAGTTGCTGCACTGTAACGATGTCTTCCGATAATGGCCGGGTTACTTCCCGCAGCATGGCGATTGTACTCGTCGCGCCACAGTGCTTCGAGTTTCCACAACCAGCTTCCGCTCGTGTATTGAGCATCGATACTCAATTGATCCATCTGCCCGTAAAAGGCTTTCAGGCTGACCAGCTCGCCGCTGGCAGGGCTCAACAGGCCCATGCTGTTCAGGGCAATTTGCTGGATCAGGCCGGCCGAGGTGGAATTGACTGCTAGCGCCGTAGCGCCGGGATCCACCCTCACTTCATCGGGGACAAATTTCGGATCACGTTGTGTTCCGGAAAACCAGGCTATGCCGTAGTCCAGCCCCCCTGACCAACCCTGGTGGCGTATGGCCCAGTCGACATGGTGCTGGCCCGCGCCAGATTCGTAGACGGCTTTCGCGTCAATGGGAACAGGCGCGCGCAAGCGTCCACCCTCACCGGCAAAGCGACGCTCTCTAAAATAAGGTAAGACATAGAGCCGCGTGCTACCGCCCGTGTCATAGACATAGTTCAAGCGCAGCATTGGCTGTCCAAGCTTATCTTCACCGTCTATATTTTCTAGGGCATCGTCCTGGTTGATGGTGTCTACTAAGTGCAGGAGTTCGGTTCGGCCCCAGAAGACCCGTGAAATACCGACACGAACTTCCCAGGCATCGAACACTCCTTGCCAATGCAGTTCACGCAGGTCGATGTGATTGCGTTCGCTATCAGCACTATCGACGCGAGCGAAGGCATTGGCTGTAACGCTGTGTTGCGCCCCATTCCAGTCCATATACCATTCAGGGTTCATTGCAACGGCGGCGCGATAATCCTCTTGTGCATCTAACAACGCATCCTCGGTATAGCCGCGCAGTTCCAACTGCACATCGGTTTCGAGACTGTGATTTATCTGGGCAAAGGCAGTGGAAACCCCGCACAGCCAAAAACCCAGAGAACGGACTATCATCAACGCATTCTCGCCAGACCGGATTGGTTGAAATCGCGCTCGTCTAGGCCGCTGGCAAAAACGTAGTTCTGAAAATTCAGCGAGGTACTCTTCAGTGTTTGATGGTTCAGCATTTCGAGTCGATTCGCTCGCCAATGCTTGTCGAGGTATTGCTGGTAGTCGTAAAAAGTTAGCGTTTTCAGGTGGCTCTGTTTGCGATCATAGTAATCAACCTTCTGTACCCGGTACTCGGCTTTGTCGAGCCAGACAACTTGTCTGGAATAGCCCGAGTCTTTATCGACGGGGTCGCGCTCAATAACGAAGCAGTCAACATCATTAAGTTTTTCGTCGCGCAAGAATGTATAGCGATACTTTTCTACCTCCTGAGACGAAATATCTTCATAGGCAAACTCCGAGCCCATAAAAGGGCCGGATTTATTGCTCGATGCAATGCGTTTTACCCGCTTGAGTGCAGGCAAGTAAAGCCACTGATCGTCATCACCTACCTTGCGACTGAAGGTCAGCAATGCTGTACCGCGCACGTCGCGAGGCTCATCAAAAATTATCAGGCTCTTATCGCCGTCGTCGGCCACTTCCAATGACTTGCTTCGCATTTGCCTTGAGCTTTCCTGACCGTGCCGATTGCGCAGCACCATGATCATGGTGGCACTGGAATCTTGCCAACCCTCGTCGCGCCGATCAGCTTCGCGGGCAATGGCCAGTCCCTTCTCCGTGGCACTTAGGGATTCGTATTGGGCAAATCCAAAAGGGGAGAACAACACTAGCAGCAAGAGCAGAATGCGTTTAGACAATCGTGGTTTCATAGACAGGCTCCGGTGAAAGTTCGGTATCGCGATCAGCCCACAGGAGGATAACCGGCAACAGGAAAAAGTCAGTAAGCAAAGCGCAGACGATACCCATAACGGTGAGAAGCGACATGCTCGCGGTGGGATAGAAGGCAGAATAGCACAGGACCAAAAAGCCAATAGCCAGTGTGAGGGAAGTGACCAGTAGTGCCGAACCCACCGTTCGAAAAGTATGCACGACAGCCTCCTCTGGCGAAAAATTTTGCTCGCGCCGCGCCCGCAGGTATTTACTCAGAAAGTGTATCGTGTCGTCTACAATAATGCCGAGAATGACACCCATCGAAAAGGACATAGTGAAGTTCACTTCGCCGCTATAGAGCGCCCACAATCCAAAAGCCATACCCATGGGAAAGAGGTTGGGCACTAAACTGATCACGCCAAATTTGAGGCTGCCCAGAGCCAGTACGAGTATCACGGAAATTCCCAGTAGTGCCAGAGGGATCCCCACCGCCATTGAACTGAAGTTGCGCTCGGCGATAAAGGCAAACATTACCGCTGGTGAAACGCCGTTGGCAGCCAGTTCGGGCGCGTTTTCCTTAAGCCAGTTTTGACCCTCGTACAAAATTTCTCGGGTTTCGCGAGATTTGAGGTGTTTCAGGGTAACGATAAAGCGTGAGGCCGATTTATCGATATTGATGCTGTTATTTAAATCGAGCCCAAATGGCAGCGAAAACTCGTACAGCAATAAATACTGGGCCGCGAGGTCGCGCTCCTGAGGTAAACGATACCAACTGTCATCGTCACCGTGCAGGTTTTTGTTCAGGCGTTTGAAAATGTCAGAAATACTCGAGACATGCATGACCTTGGGGTTCTCATACCACCACTGCTTGAAGGCGTCGAGTTTGGCGAGATACTCCGGGTCGGCAACACCGTCTTTTGCAGGCAATGAGAACTCCATCGTATACAGCCCGGTGATGTTGTCGGCCATAAAATCCGAATCGGTTCTAAACTGTATACGCTCATCGAAGTAGTGGACAAACTTGTCGTTTGCTTCGTTGAGGGGAATCATTGCCGTCAGGCCCAGCGCCAGCGCAGCCGACACCCAGAAAACGGGTTTGGGTCTGGAAACAATACGCTGCCCTAGCCGTTTCATTTGTTCGGCAATGATACTACTTCGCTTGGCGGGCACCTTGATTGGGAGAATCGCAATAAGCGCAGGCAACAGAATGATGGAAAGTAACCAAGCCAGCATTGCGCCCATTGCTGATATATTGCCCAGATCGCCCAACGGAGGCGAGTCCGCAAAATTGATCGATAACAAACCCAATGCGGTAGTTATGGATGTCAGAAATACCGGCATAAAATTTAATCGAAGGGACTCCACCATCGCGTCGTTTTTGTTCATACCCTCGCGCATCAGTGCAAAAAACGAAACCAGAATATGAACCGCGTCGGCTACCGCTAGGGTAGTGATAACAATGGGAGCAACGGCTGAAGGCGAAGTGAGGCCGATTCCCAGATAACCCGCTAGGCCCATTGCGCCAGATGTGGAAAAAACAATTATGACAACCGTCGCAAAGGTGGCTGTGGTTGAGCGCAGGAATAAAAAGACAACAACAATAAGTAGTGCATACATCGCCGGGTACAGCGTCTGCATATCAGCCTGTGAGGCTTCGGCGAAGGTATTACTCATCATATTTGAGCCGCTCAAATACATAGAGTGCCCGGGATAGGCTTTGAGTAATTCATCGCGCAGCGCGCGAGTCATATTGACGGCGTCGGTAACTTCGCTGGCTGATTTACCGAGATACTGATGGGTGATGGCGACAGCGACAACGTGTCCGCTTGGGCTGGTCAGGCGGTTGACCAGCAAGGGTTCCTGGGTAGCGATGTGCCGGACATTGTTCAGGTCAGCATCTGAAAGGCTTTCAGGGTCTCTGATCAGGTCGGCTACCTTGAGATCGTCCCCCTCTGCTTCGGTATGCTGAAAGTTGGTTACCGAGTCAACACGAATGGCGTAGGGTAGTTCCCAGGCGCGTTCGGTAAACTCACGTACCAGTGTCAGCGTGTCACGATTAAAAGCGTTTTCGCCTGGTGGTTCTATCACCACCATCGTTATATCGTTTTTATTGTAGATATTCTGCACTTCGTCGAAGGCGCGCAGCTGTGGGTTCTCTGGCCCGAAGTAAACCCGATAATCTGTGGAAAATCCGAGTAAGCGGGCGCCAGAGGCCATTAGCAATACCAGCAGAATACTGGCGAGCAGCGCCAGCCAGCGGTGTGCTATTACGGCGCGCGCAAGTGTTACTACAAACTGATCTATCGCTGACAGCATTGCCAATCCCCAGAGAAGTATCACCCAATGGTGCTGAAGCACCACAGTCGTTGCACACTATTTAACCATAGCTAAACGATGAAGGGAGTGGAGCAATTGCACAAGCCTTGTGCAGCATAGGGCTAAGGGATCCGTAAACGCGTTCGCCGATCAGCCCGGCCAGAGCGTATACTGCACAGCAATAGTGTGAGGAAATTATGCGAAGCCTGAAAACCGATGTAGCGGCTAAGGATGTGAACTGGTCCGTGCTGCGTCAGCTTGTCCCCTACTTGTTTGAATTTCGCAGTCGAGTGCTGTTGGCTGTGCTCTGTCTGGTAGGTGCAAAACTGGCCAGTGTCGGTCTGCCTTTTATTCTCAAGCACTTGGTGGATGATCTGGAGCGCGGTAGCGATGTCAGTACGGTAGTCGCACTACCTCTGGGCCTGCTGTTGGCCTACGGTCTGGTTCGCTTCTCCAATGTCTTGTTTGGTGAACTGCGCGATACACTCTTTGGTCGCGTAACCGAGCGCGCTATGCGACGTGTGGGTTTGCGAGTGTTCCAACACCTGCATGCTC
>JBFKDP010000029.1:0-19690 GCA_041619575.1 Litorivivens sp. | reverse complement strand
CCTTCTTTCAAGAAGCGTCGCGCCAAACTAAAGGAAGCGGCATCCACATCAATCGAGAAGGTTGAAAGTGGACTGTCAAAGACGCGTTGGACGGGGTTATCAACGGACTCTGTGTAGCGCTCCCTGTCATACAAAACTGGCCGTGACGGCAAATAATCCGGCGCGATATGAGCCTTGGCAGGAAGGGCGCCAATCTCAGGTCGGAATCGTTTCTGTTCGCGGCGCGCTTCGTCGAACTGCAGCGCGACGTTTTCCTGATTGGCTTCACCGCTGCTTGGCTGCACCAGAGGCACACCTGCATCCACCGCCACAGGTTTCCCAAGGCGGTCCTGTTCATGATGATTGCCGCCGCAAGCGGCAAGCGCAAGGCTGATGGAACTCAGTAGCAAAAGGTTTTTCATGGCGCTATCTCCTGACTGGAAGAGTGATAACGCTTGTGACGGACAGCAAGGGATTTTCAGACAGAATAATTTGAAACAGTGGCTGACGCGAATACGTCAGCCTAGTTAGAAGAGGCTACCAGTTATAGCGCAGCGCGGCATAGGCCTGGCGGCCGGGGTTTTGCTGGGCATAGTAGGTACCAGGGAAAAAGACGGAGTCAACAACCTGATTCTGGGTACGCTTGTCGGTCAGGTTTTTGACGCCGGCGGTCAATGTCCAGTGTTCATCGCCATCAAGCAGGGCAACCCGGAAATTGATTTTGGTATTGGCTGGTACACGCGATGCAGGATCAAGGTCGGTATCGGTAAATTGCTCGCCCTGATGAATGACATCCATGCTCACGTTCAATAGGTTATCAAACACGGGGAAGGTCAGGGTCGGGCTCAACATGAAGCTGCTTTCCGGCGCAAAAGCGATCGTTTCATCACTCAGATCCTGGCGGGTATCCACACCCTGCGTCACAGGCGCGGGCGCGCCGGTATATTCCTCATAGTAGGCATCGAGCAGCCCCAATGAGCCTATCAGCGCAAGCGGTTCCCAGGGAGTCAACCACTGCCAGTCAACTTCCAGCCCCTGCGAGACCGCCGTGGCGGCATTACTGACATCAAAGAACACACCATTAAAAGCCAACACCTGCAGGTTTTCGTATTCAGTTCGATACAGTGTGGCGTTGATATTCAGACTACGATCAAGAAAGCTGCCCTTGGTTCCTACTTCCAGCGTTACAGCGTTTTCATCTTCGAACTCGAGATCAACGCCGGTAAAGGAAATCGAATTGTAACCACCGCTTTTAAAGCCTTTGCTGTAGGTCGCAAACACGTTGACGTCGTCGTTCAGGTAGTACATGACGGACAGCTTGGGAGACACGTCACTTTCTTTGCGCTCCAATCCCTTGAAGTCGTAATCATTGGCGCCCAGCAGCAGGCTCGCCACACAGCTCGGCGGTGGCACTGGCGTGCTTCCCTCGCAACTGCCTTTGCCAGCGGTATCGATAATTTTGGTTTCCCGGTTTATGCGCACGCCGGGTGTAATCACCCAGCTCTCGCCCAAGCTCAGGGTCAGTTGACCGAACAAAGCCCAGGCTTCCGTGTTTTGCACGTAATCAAAATCGTAGCGATCATTGGTCGTCGTTGCTGCAGCCAATTGCAGGGCCGGCAGTAGCGGCGCATCATCGCCCGCAAGTTGGCGTGCGTCTTCGGTGCCGAGCCAGCTGCCAACATCACTGCCGAGCACTACGCCGGCGTCCAGCTGATAATCAGATTCAAAATAAAACAGGCCCGCCACAAATTGCACGGAGGTACCCAGACCAAAGAGGCTGGCCGCATCGCCCGTAAAGCGCCATTCGATGGTGTCCTGTTGGAAGTCCTCCCGATTAACCAGCGTGGCAATATCGGCCGGAGAGACATCCAGGTCCTGGTCCTGCTCAACAAAAAGATCCGTTGTGCCGTAGACCACAACCGTATCCAGGCTGTAAAGGGCGCCTACCTCACCAAAGCTGTGACTCAGCTTGCCTGTATACGTGCGCGAACCCTTTTCAAGCACTCCCGCAACGTTGTAGCTGGTATTGAAATCTTCCGGGTCATCTTCTATGGCCGGGTCAAAATCATCCAGGTAATCCCGGGTATCGGCATCCAGATTCGCCAGCTGCTTGGGCCAGTAATTAATGCGCGTGTCAGATTCCACCGCGATCACTTCAATCTCGGTATTATCCCCCGGCAGAAAATTCAATTTGATACGCTGGGCATCTTGCTCCGGGTTTTCTTCAAAGCGATCGAGGAACTGGTTTTCAAGCTGGCCATCGCGCTCAAAGTCTAAGGCAGAAACACGCAAGCCAAACCACTCATTCAGCATGCCGCCGGCGCCAAACTCCATGCGCAGCTCACCGTGCTCACCCGCACGCATCTCAGCATCAGCCGAAAATTCATGGGATACGGGGCGACTGTAGACACTGAATACCCCGGATACGGTATTCTTTCCGAACAGCGTACCTTGGGGACCGCGCAGTACTTCAACCCGGTCAATATCGAACATCGCCTCGGTGAAATAGGCCGCCCGTCCGAAGAACATTTCGTCCTGAACGAAGCCAACCGAGCTTTCAAAGCTGGGGTTAAAGGTGTTGGTACCGAAGCCGCGAATAAAAATCTGGGGCGACCCGGGATCATTCGCGTCAATGCGCACATTGGGCACGTAGACAGAGAGCTCTTTCAGATCGGAGATACCCACGTCCTTCATGAACTCACCGTCAACCGCCGTCACCGATATGGGCACATCCTGGATACTCTGCTTGGTTTTCTGAGCGGTGATGATCACCTCTTCGATTACGCGCTGCTGCGCATGAGCAGGCCCGGTCAGGCCCATCAGCGCTAGCAGACTGGCAACCAGAGGCAATTTCCCGTGATATTTCATTGTGTTGTCCCGAATGACCCAAGAAAAGCTTTCAACAAGGCTCAATATAACTGCTGAAACCAGAAGTGGACAGTCGCGAAGGCGGATTAGAGCCTCTGAGTTTTGCCGCTGCCGCTAATCGTATAAGATGCCAACAGACAGCTTTTACTTTTCCATGCCATATCGCTAAGGGATATTCCATGCGCACACTAATACTGACCCTGTTCTCAGCCCTGATTCTGACAGCCTGCTCCGGCGAGTCCGGTGAAACCAATAGCGCAACAGCCAATGCCACAGCAAACGCTGGCAAGCCTTCCAGCAAACGGGCAATGCCCGAAGACCCGGACCTGGCCTCGCTCTACACTCAAAGCTGTTTTTCCTGCCACGGCACTGGCGCCGGTGGTGCTCCGCGCACAGGCAATGCGCAAGAATGGGCGCCGCGCATGGAGAAAGGGATGGATACCCTTCTGGACAATACGATCAATGGCTTTAACGGCATGCCCCCGCTCGGCATGTGCATGGACTGCGACGAGGAGCAGTTTACCGCCCTGATTAATTTCATGGCCTCAGGCAGCTAAAATCTCGAACACGAGCCTCGAAAGACAACAGCGATACAGGTCGATTATGAAGAGACGCGAGTTCAACCGCTCACTGCTGCTGGCCCCACTGGCAGCGCCGCTGGCGACTGCAGCCCCGAAAATTCAGGCCGCCCGCGCCATCCCCTGGCAGAATTGGTCAGGCGGACAAAAAGCCAATCCTGCGGGACGGCAAAGTCCTAAAACTGAAGACGAACTCGCGCACCTGCTTAAGAATGCCACCAGCACCATCCGTCCGGTGGGCGCCGGGCACTCCTTCAGCCCGCTGGTACCAACTGACGGCCAGATCCTCTCCACCCGGCACTTTAATAGCGTTACTGCCAGCGACGATATGCGCGCGGTCGTCGGCGCCGGCGTCAAACTCAATCAATTGGGCGAGCCCCTGCACAAGCTTGGTCAGGCCCTGCCAAATATGCCTGATGTCGATGAGCAAACCATCGCCGGTGCACTGTCGACCGGGACCCACGGCACTGGCGCGCAGTTTGGCGCCATGCACAGTTATGTCGAGGCTCTACGGCTGGTCACGCCCCGCGGCGAGATTCTTAATTGCAGCCGCAAAGAAAATCCCGAGGTCTTTGACGCCGCCCGCGTTTCGCTCGGAGCCCTGGGGGTTATTACCCAGTACACACTGCGCAATGTCGCCCCCTACAAGCTACGCCGCAGAACCTGGATGCAGCCACTGCAACAGACCTTTGAGGAGTTTGATCAGCTGGCAGATTCCCACCGCAACTTTGAGATGTATTACATTCCCCACAGCGAAAATGCGCTGATTATCACCACAGACCTCGCGGAGGGTGACCTATCCCCGCGCGGTGAAGACGGCGACAATGATGCCGTGCGCGAGCTGAAAATGCTCCGCGATTACGCCTCCTGGTGGCCCTGGCTGCGCAAGAAACTGATCACTGCTGTCAGCGAAACCATTGAACCCGAGGAACATGTCGACTGGTGGTGGAATATCTACCCCTCCGACCGCGCGGTGCGCTTTAACGAAATGGAGTACCACCTGCCCCGTGAACACATTGTTGAGGCTCTGAAAAAAGTCGTTACGACTGTCGAAAGCCGCAACCCGGATGTCTTTTTCCCCATTGAAGTTCGCGTTGTGAAGGAAGACGATGCCTGGCTGAGCCCCTTCCATGGCCGCCCGAGCGCGTCGCTGGCCGTGCACCGCTATTTTGAAGAGGATTATCAAGCCTACTTCAAAACGATTGAACCCATTTACCAGCCGCTGGCCGGGCGCCCACACTGGGGCAAACTGCACACCCTCAATGCTGCTACACTGGCCGAGCGCTACCCGCGCTGGCAGGACTTTAACGAGTTGCGGCGCGAACTGGACCCCAAGGGCATTATGCTGAACGAACACCTTAAAAAGGTTTTTGGACATGGCTGACAAACCCATGAACCCCAGGCGCCGCAAGCTCCTCTGGGGCGGCGCAGTGGGCGGGGCACTGCTAGCCGCACCGTGGTTGCGGCCCAGTAACCGGGGCGGAGCGCACAGCGACTATTTCCTGCGACTGCAGGCGGCAATGCGAGAGGCAGGCCTCTACCGACCCACCCTGGTGCTCGACGCACAGCGCCTTAAGCAAAACACGGATAAACTGATCTACCACATCGACAACAAATTCGACTATCGCATCGTCGGAAAATCACTGCCCAGCCTGCCCCTTATCCAGAACGTCAGAACGCAAACCAATACCAATCGGGTGATGGTGTTCCATCAGCCCTTTTTGAACTATGTCGCAAGGGAGATGCCCGACACTCAATTGCTACTCGGCAAACCCATGCCCGTCGCAGCGGCCCGACGTTTTTACCAATACCATAAGAATCGCCAATTCAATCCGCAAACACAGTTGCAGTGGCTGATTGATTCACCGGAGCGACTGCGTGAATACAGTGAGCTTGCTGCGGGCATCAAACAGCGCATGCAGATTGTGCTGGAGCTGGATGTGGGCCTGCATCGCGGCGGCTTTCGCAATGTCGACGATGTCGGACTGGCCATTATGGGGCTGAGACAAGACCCCAACCTCCAGTTTGCAGGCTTTATGGGCTACGAGGCACACGCGTCCAAAATGCCCAAAATCATTGGTGGGCCAATCGCAGCACTGGCCCAAGCGATGGATTTTTACGGCCAGTGTGTTGACGCCGCGCGCAGTGTGCTGGGTGAACAGTTTCGCGCCGATCAGCTAACGCTGAATGCCGGCGGCAGCTCGACCTATCAAATGTATACCTCAAAGGATCCCTGCAATGAGCTCGCGGTGGGCTCGGGCCTGGTCAAGCCCAGTGATTTTGACGTGCCCTACCTGCAAGACCACATCCCGGCAGCCTTTATTGCTACCCCCGTTCTGAAGGCCCTGGATCGCACCGAAATTCCGGGGCTCGAGAACCTGACCGGTCTGCTGCCCCTGCTAAACCCGAACACAGAGCGCAGCTTTTTTACCTATGGTGGTTACTGGAAAGCCGCACCGGAATCTCCCCCGGGACTCAGCACAAATTCCATCTACGGCCGCTCCACTAATCAGGAAATGCTGAACGGCTCCCGTAAAGTGGAACTCAAGCGCGACGATTTCGTATTTCTGCGCCCAAGCCAGAGCGAGTCCGTATTTCTGCAATTTGGCGACATTGCGGTATTTGACGGCCGTCACATCTCTGCGCTTTGGCCGGTTTTCCAGCAAGGCGCCTAAGTAACGGGCAATGTGAGATTTTTTTCACAAAACCGTGTTAATGTGCCATTGCCAATAGGGACTTACCCGCATAGGGTTTTCCGCAGTCCACACATACAGTCAAGCAACCTTCACGACATATCAGGTGTAGTCATGAATGCCTTTATCGCCGCTTTCCTTTCGATGCAGTACATCCCCAATGGAAGTGGGCCTCAGTTTCTAGCCGGCTACCATCACAGCCCGGCGCCTTACAAGGCTTCTGCCGTACCCAGCGCCTGTAAAACCGCCTGGGGCAAACGCTACCCGGTTGGAGAGCAGCTGCAACTGGGAGGCCTCACCCTGCGCTGCGACTATATGTCCACCTGGCAGGATGGCCGCTACAAAGGCGACAGCGTTCGCTGGGTTGTCAGCAGCCGCTAGCCGCGGCACTTACTGCGGTGCTGCCGCAATATCAGTACGCATGGACTTGGCCGCTTGATAGTAGTGAAAACCTGACCAAAGCAGCACGGGTGGAATCGCGAGCAGCATCGCCACCCTGAGAGAGCCGTCGGCAAATTGCGGATTTAACACATCACTTAACACGCCCACTGTCCAAGGGCCGGCGCCCAGACCAATGATATTCAGGACGAAAAATAGCACTGCTGACGACATCGCTCGCATGCGCAAGCCAACCAGACGGTGGGCGGTGGCGATGGTGCTACCCAGATAAACGTTCGACAGCACTCCCGGGACGACCATCATCACCAACGCCAGATAGGCGTTATCGACCAGATACACCGAAATGACAAATGGAATGGCCACCAGCGCCATCAGCGCTGGCAGCCACATATGCCAGCGTAAATCCCGCTCGGCCAACCTGTCAGCCAACACGCCACCACCGAGTACGCCTATGGCTCCGCCAAAACCCATGATCATAGCAAGCCAGGTTCCCAATTCACCGGTCGACATGCCGTGGGTGCGAATCATAAAGGAGGCATTCCAGTTTGCTGCCGCGTAACCCGCGAACGCACTGAGCCCGGAAGCCACGGCCATATGGCGGAAGGTGCGCAGGCGCCACAGGAGCCCTACGACTTCACCCACCGGGGTCATGTCTGCCGCATCACTGCGCAACTCAGACTGCCCGCGAACCGGCTCTCTGACCGAGAAACGCACTAACAGTGCCAGTAAAATGCCCGGCGCACCCACCACCATAAAGGCAACGCGCCAGCCGAAAAATTCGTTGATCCAGCCACCGAGCAAAAACCCGAACAGAATGCCGATATTGACGCCCATGGAGTAAAAGCCAAGCGCGCTGGCCCTGCGCTCCGGAGGG
Organism: Litorivivens sp.; assembly: GCA_041619575.1. Taxonomy (GTDB): domain Bacteria; phylum Pseudomonadota; class Gammaproteobacteria; order Pseudomonadales; family Spongiibacteraceae; genus Litorivivens. Next base: position 12,299 of record JBFKDP010000029.1, on the reverse strand, counting down.
AAAATATCAGAAATGATCGAGTGAGACGGGGGACTGCCCCCGGCCTCACCCACGCCAACGCCCACCCGTGCCAGCAGCAACTGGAGGTAGTTTTGAACGAACCCACTGATTGCCGTCATAAAGCTCCAGGCAAACAGAGCCAGAGCGACGATATTGCGGCGGTTGGAGCGGTCGGCCCAGCGCGCAATCGGAATACCGGCCGTGACATAAAAGGCGGCGAAGGCAAAGCCGGTCAGCAAACCCAACTGGCTGTCGCTCAGGTCGAGATCAGCCTTGATCGCCTCCTGCAAAATTGCCAACAACTGTCGGTCAATAAAGTTGAAGCAATAGACCAGTGTCAGCAGGCCCAAGGTGTAGTAGGAGCTGAGTGACACTTTATAAGGCGTTGATTCATTGTCAGTTTTCATATTAGGGTTCTTATTAGTGTTTTCCCTACTATTGCACTCAAGCGCCAGAAGGTAAATGCTCTAAGCAGGGCACACTCATCCAGAGTGGCACTTGATTGCGTAAAGAGAGCCAGCATACGACACTAACGATAAAGCCTGCATTGGGGACATCCATTTATGCTCGACCACGATCGCATTACCCTGGGAATCAGCAGCTGCCTGTTGGGGCAGGAAGTTCGCTACGATGGTGGCCATAAAAAGCTGGGCTTTGCCACCGACGAGCTGGACCGCCACTTCGATTTTATGCCCGTGTGTCCGGAAATGGCCATTGGTCTGGGCACACCGCGCCCGACACTGCGACTGGTGCGCGACGAGAACGAAATCGTGCGCGTGCGCGGCAGCAAAGACAACGCCGTGGACGTTACAGACCAACTCATTGCCGTGGCAGAGCAGACCGCAGACAACGCAGCCTATATCAGCGGCTATATTCTGTGCGCCAAATCGCCCAGCTGCGGCATGGAGCGCGTGCCCGTGGTCAAGGAGAACGGCGATGGCCTGGGCAAAATCGGCGCAGGCGCCTTCGCGGAAAGGCTGATGCAGCGGATGCCGCTGTTACCGGTGGAAGAAAATGGCCGCCTGAACGATCCGTTGTTGCGGGAAAATTTTGTCATGCGAGTCATTGCCTATCGCCGCTGGCAGGAACTCAATGCCGCAGGCCTGAATGCACACGGCTTGCAGGAATTCCATCGGCGACACAAATTTCTACTACTCGCCCACGATCAGAATATTTACCGGGAACTTGGACCCTTGGTCGCCAACGCTTCTGCCAACGTGGAGGAGGCGGCCGAAGACTATATCGCAGGCTTTATGAAGGCGCTGGCGCGGCCCGCTAAACGCAGCAATCACAGCAATACACTGATGCATTTACAGGGCTTTGTGAAAGAGCACCTCGACAGTGAAGAACGGCAAGACCTGAGCGCACAGATTGATCAGTATCGAACCGGTATTTTGCCCCTGCTGGTACCACTCGCACTGATTGAGCGTTACGCCCGGAAATACAAAGTAGATTACCTGCTGGACCAGTACTATTTTCAGCCCTACCCCAGTGACCTACGACTGCGCTACGGTTTGTAAGCTATGAAAACTCTGGTCTGGTTTCGCAATGACCTGCGTAGCGTCGACAACACCGCACTGCACCGCGCAGCACAAACTGAACAAACACTGCGCGCGCTCTATATCGCAACACCCGGCCAGTGGCGAGAGCACCATCTCTCGCAGCGACAACAGTCACTCATCCAGCTAGCGGTACACGCGCTGGCGGACAGGCTGGCCGGGCTGGGCATCGTGCTTGACGTGGAAATCTGCGAGCACTACAGCGACATTCCAACATTTCTGGACCGCTACTGCGAGCAACACGGCATTAGCGCACTACACGCCAACCGGGAATACCTCTACAACGAGATGCGCCGCGATGAGGCCGTCGCCACCGCGCTTAACATCCCCTGTCACTGGCACCACGATCGCCTAATCGCAGAACCCGGCACCCTGTTAAACGGCAGCGGCCAGCCCTACAAGGTTTTTACGCCATTTGCCAAACGCTGGCGCGCCCGTCTGAACGAAACGAGCATCTCGCCACTGCGACGTCCGAAAGCACGCGCCAAAGCGCTGCCCACCCCCGCCCTTTCCACCTTTGCACCTGAACTACCCTTGCCTGGATGGCCTAGGGATGAAGAAAGTGCACTCAAGCAGCTGCGCTCGTTTTGCACGGAACGTGTGCAGGACTATGACCGACACAGGGATATACCCGCACTCGACGGTACCTCTCGGCTCTCGGCAGCGCTTGCTATCGGCCTAATCTCGCCGCGTCAGTGTCTGGCGCGTCTGCAGGCAGAAGCGGGCAAGCGTCTACAGGAAAGTGACGGCGGCGAATCCACTTGGCTTAACGAGCTGGTCTGGCGGGAATTTTATCAACACGTCGCCTTCCACTTTCCACGCGTTGTCAAAGGCCATGCCTTTAAACCCGAAACCGACAACATTCGCTGGAGCAACAGTGAAAGCGACTTTCAGGCCTGGTGTGAAGGACGCACGGGCTTCCCCATTGTGGATGCGGGTATGCGCCAGCTGACGCAAACCGGATGGATGCACAATCGCCTGCGCATGATCACCTCGGGCTTTTTGGTCAAGGATCTGCATATCGACTGGCGCTGGGGCGAACGCTATTTCATGAGCCAGTTAGTCGATGCCGAATTTGCCGCCAATAACGGCGGCTGGCAGTGGTCAGCTTCCACCGGCACCGACGCCGCGCCCTATTTCCGTATTTTTAACCCGACAACCCAAGGTAAGCGCTTCGATCCCGACGGCGACTTTATCCGCCACTATGTGCCGGAACTCGCCCACCTAAATAATCGCGATATTCACACACCACCACCTAGCGAGGCTTACCCGGCGCCCATTGTCGATCACAGCATTGCCCGCGAGCAGACGCTGGCGATGTTCAAGGCTGTGCGGTAATCACACTCTACAGCAGAAAGACTTTACCCATCGCGGTACACGCCGCATTATTGTACAAACACTGGTAGCGAGTTCGACATGCTAGAGCAGTTGGATGAATTCAAAGTGATCTACGATCAAATAACCGAATTTTTCGTGAACTACAGCTTCCAGCTGGTGGGAGCGGTCATCATTTTGGTGATCGGACTGTTTATCGCAAGCCGTTTTTCGGCAATGGTGCTGCGTCTGTGTCAGCGGCACAATATGGACATTACGCTCTCACACTTTCTTGCCAACATAGCCCGCGTGGCGCTGATCTTTGTTGTCGCGATTATTTGTCTGGGTAAAATCGGTATTTCCATTGGCCCATTCCTGGCTGCCGTTGGTGCCGTGTCCCTCGGCGCTGGGCTCGCCGTACAGGGCTTACTGAGTAACTATAGCGCAGGCCTTAACATCGTCATCACCCGTCCTTTTGTGGTTGGCGATACAATTACCGTGCAGGGCGTTACCGGTGTAGTCAATGAGATCAAGCTGGCCTACACCATTATGGAAGACGAGGATGGCGTCATCATTCTTATTCCAAATCGCCATATCATCGGTGAAATCATCCACAATTCCCACGCCAACAAACTCGCCGAAACGATTATCGGCGTCGCCTACGATACCGATATTGATCAGGCCGTTTCCGTTATCCGTCAGGTGCTGGAAGGATTAAAAAGTAACAACGGCAAGGAGGCTCAAATTGGCATTGATGAATTTGGCGACAGCAGCGTTAATCTCGGCGTGAGATTCTGGTTACCAACGCGGCGTTTTCATGAACTGCGCTTTCAAACCAACAACGCCATATTTACGGCGTTAAATGCCGCCGGCATTGTGATCGCGTTTCCGCAGCGGGAAGTAAGGATTTTGCAAAAGGACGAGTAAAGGCGGACTTAACTAAAATCGTCGAAACGTTTGTTTCTGACGGCGTCCAGAGACGTTTCTAGGCTGTCGTGAACCTCGGGCTTTCCGCCTTTAACAATCAGCAAGGCTGCACTAACGAACATTCCGCTAATGGCACAAACAACGGCTATATCCAGCGCTGTCATGATGTTTCTCTCCCTGTAAACAGATACGTAGCCGGTCTGAAACCTGCAACAATAAATTGCGAAGACGTTAACGTACCGACCCTAGCTATCGACCAGCAAAACACAGACGCGAAGCGGTCAAGCGGCAGCTAACCAGTACGTAAGCCACTGCTGTCAGCGAGCCTGCAATTGCGAGAAGAAATGTCTGGTCAAACATGCCGTTAATCTCCGTGGAATATCTACAACTTAACCAAGACCGGGGAAAGCCGACATTGTGGAAAACCCCTATTCGTTCGGTTTTCCGCCAGAAGTTTGAAGTGCCGCACACTTGCAGCAGCAGACACAGCTCAATACTCAGTTTCAGACTGCGTATTTGTGTCGAAAAAGTTCAGGGCTTTTGCCGTGAGAAAGGCCGCCAGCAAAAAAACCAACAGCCCGGATGACAAAATGAGCGATTTCACGAATGCCATGATGAGCCCCCATTAAGGGCAATAGGACACCACCAGCGTATCCAAGTGCCGCTGCGCCAGTAATAGGGGTTTTTGCCTATACGGGCTTGGTAATACGTCCGTATTGCTGCCAGCGACACCGCAGCAGGGCAGTTAGTAATTGCAGCTTGTTGTGCGCCTTGCGACACCGATAGCCCAGAGCACGCGGCTCTGGCAGCGATAGCCACAAACGAAGCAAATGCCGACGCAAAGCGGGATCGCTGTGATCTTCGTAATCCGACCGGGAGTGTACAATGGTGTGATTGGAGCATAACTGAATATCCCCGGGCTGGAGGTCCATCTCTAAGTGGATACCCGGATCGCTGGCCAACGCGTCGTAGGCGTCCAGCAAGGCGACCTCCGCATCACTTAAGGGCGGGACGCCTTCATAGCGTGCGGCGCTGCGAAAATAGCCGCTGTGATAAAAGGTACTCAGACGACCATCAAAATAGCGACAGGGTGTAATGGGAAACGTCTGGAGCCCACCCTCGGCGTGGGCATCGAGCAAAAAGGGCTCGAACAAGCGCCCTATCGACTGCGGGTGGCTTTTGAGCAGCTCGTTAAAAATGGTCACCGAGCTTGCAATGCGGCTGGCGCCGCCCGACTTGGCAGACCGCAGGCACATAAGACCGACCACGTCCGCCGCATCGCAGTGAAAACTGATATTCACTCGCGTACGGTATTCGCGTACGCTCGGATCGTTAGGATCGGCGCCCGTATCTCGCACATGCCCGAGCAATTCACCGAAGCGGTTTTGTGCACCGGGCAAGCCCAGATGCCACCCCAGACACCAGAACAACACTTCGCATTTCGCCTCTCCCCATTGTTCAACAGGGATGCCTCGCAGCATCACAAAGCCACGCCCCCGCTGCAATTCATGACGCCAGCGGGTAATATCTTGCGCCAGCGTTGACAGCGGAAAGTCACGATCGGTGAGTTTTTCAGTGTCCTTGCCACTGGCAAGGGCACTGTCCGCAGCCCGGCTCAACTCGCCCAATTGCGCGGCCGTCAAGTGCACACGCCATTCGTTATGCTGGCGCACCGTCCGCCCGTACCAGGCTGACGGCCCCGACAATGGCACCTGCGGAATCTTTTCATGCGGGCGGCTGTAATAATGCAGGGATTGTGAGGTAATAGACCGATAGAGCATTGGGCTGAAATCTCGTGCAGTATCCGCTGGATTCTACGCAGTGACCCATTAGAATAACAGCGCAGTATATACGCCACGCTGCGAGGGGAAGCGGTCCCGCGCAGCACAATCGCAGCAGGAGACAGGAGTTGATGACAGAGCTATTGGACTGGGGCGCAGAGGTCATTGTGTGGGCCCAACAGTTTCAGCAGCCGTTTCTGCGTTATCCCCTGCTGGCCCTGACCTGGCTCGGCGGCCAAGGCTATATGATCACCCTGCCGCTGGTGGTTTTTGCACTCAACCAGCGCCTCGGTGTGCGCATGGCTCTGCTGATCGCGGCAACAATGTTTCTTAACAGCATGATCAAGGACACCTTTGCATTACCACGCCCTTTTGAAACCTACCCCCAGATCATCTCGGACGGAGAACAGGGCTTCAGCTTTCCCAGTGGCCACGCACAACTGGTAGCGGTGTTTTGGGGCTTGCTGGCACTGGAATTTCGTCGTCTCTGGTTTACCGGGCTCGCCATCGCTGTTATCGCGCTGACAGGCTTTTCCCGTATTTACCTGGGCGTGCACTACCCCAGCGACGTGATAACCGGCTGGCTACTGGGTGCTGCCACTTTAGCAGCCTGGCACTATTGGCGCGGCGACATCGAAGGCTACCTGGGTGAGCACGGGCGCTTTATTCAACTCTGCTGGCTGCTGGCGACCACAACATTGATGTGGGCCTTTGCGGGCTTCTTCATTGACGACTACCTGCTAACCGGTGCGATTGGCTTTTTTCTGGGCTGTGGGCTGGCAGCAATCGTCCACCCCCCCGGACTCAATCAGCCATTGGTCTGGTGGCTGCGCCTCGGGCGATTTTTGCTGGGCATGCTGCTGGTGATGTTAATGATTGCCGCGCTGCAGAAGGCGGCGGGTATTCTTGGCTGGTCGACGCCTCTCACCTCGGTCATTTCGATGGCCCTGCTAGGCGGTTGGTTGATGGGTGGTGTACCGACCATTCTCGACAGCCTGACCGCACTGTTCGTGAACACGACCGCCCGGCGGCGTCATCCAAACGGCCCATGACCTCCTTCCTGAGCTCGTGATAGTGTGCTGGTCTGCTCACAAGTATAAAAATCGGCGAGACCGAGGGAGACCCTATGTCCGAGCAATCCGCGTCCCAGAAATCTACGGCTTTTACACCGCTGACTATCGGCCCCATCGAAATCAGCAACCGCTTTATCAAGTCCGGTGCCAATGAGAATATGTACCGCGACGGCTATCCGACTAAAGCCCTGCTCAAGCATCACCGTGATCTTGCGGCGGGGGGAATCGCCCTCACGACGATGGCCTATGCCGCCGTTGCCAAAGTAGGCCGGACCCTGCCGGATCAATTGTGGCTGCGGCCGGACGTGATTCCAGACCTGAAGGCCATTACCCATGCTGTGCATGCCGAAGGCGGCAAAATATCCCTGCAACTGACTCACGGTGGCTCCTTTGTCACCAGCATTTTCGTTCCGCACCGCACCATCAGTGCTTCCGGCGGGCTGAATCCGGCCGGCATGTTTCACGGCAATTTTCTCCAGCGCGCCATGAACGAAAAAGACATGGACCTCGTCATCCGGCAATTTGCCGACGGCGCCAGACTCGCCAGGGAAGCGGGCTTTGACGCCGTCGAATTGCACATGGGGCACGGCTACTTACTGAATCAATTTATTTCACCCCTGAGTAACCGTCGCACAGATGAATACGGCGGTTCAGCCGAAAATCGGGTGCGCTTTCCGGCCCGCGTACTGCGCTCAGTCAAAGAAGCCATCGGTAACGACATGGCAGTAATCGCCAAAATCAACGTCGCCGACGGTGTGCGACGCGGCGCCACGGCAGACGATGCAGTTGTGACGGCTCAGGCGCTCGAAGCAGCGGGCGCCGACTTGTTGGTGCTCTCAGGGGGGCGCAATGTGGAATCGACCTGGTTTATGTTCGGAAGCCCGATGAATCAGGAGGAATTTGCCAAGGTTTTCAAAAAGCAGCCCCTGCAACGGCTATTGATGAAAGCTGCGGCGGCGGGAACACCCAAAGGACTAGAGTTCCGGGAAATGTACTTTGAAGAGTATTCTCGCAAGGTGCGTGCCGCTGTCAAAATGCCGCTGGCCTATCTTGGCGGTGTCAAAAGCATGGACAACGTTAACCAGGCAATGGCGGAGGGCTTCGAGGCCGTTGTCATGGCGCGGGTCCTGTTGCACGACTCAGCACTGGTCAATAAATTCCGCGACGGCAGTGTTAAACAGTCCGGCTGTACCAGCTGCAATGCCTGTATCCCCCAGATTTACAACCAGGCCGGCACCTATTGCGTGCTCAACGAGCCCAATGACCCGACGCTGAATGAGGTCCGGGCTTCCGCTCGCTAGTCCTCGCGCGAAACCCTGCCACGCAGGGATTTAATACTCCCACGCCGGGTCTTGGAGTCCATGCGCTTGGTTTTTGAGGACTTGCTGGCGCGCGTGGGAATACGTGTTTTGTGCACGACCGCCACGCTCTGAATCAGGCTTTGCAAGCGCGCCAGAGCATCCTCCCGGTTTTTTTCCTGGGTCCTGTAGCGCTGAGCTTTGATCACAACCACGCCCTGGGAGCTAATACGCTTGTCCTTTAAAGCCAGCAATCGACTCTTATAAAAGTCCGGCAGGGAGGACGCCGCCACATCAAAGCGCAGATGAATGGCCGTCGACACCTTGTTAACATTTTGTCCGCCCGCGCCCTGAGCACGCACAGCCGTCAACTCAATCTCATTATCCGCGAGGGTCACTGCCCGCGATATTTGCAACATAACTACAGTGTTCCGCTTAATCGACAGCGTCTGCCATACGCTCGCTGAAATCCCACCCGGAAACCCAGATCGGACGAATACAAACCACACGCTCCTCTGCAACGCGCCCCATCAGGAACTTTGCAAGTCGGCTGTCACGCTTAATGGCATAGCGAGTCAGCAAGGTGCTCAAGAGCGTCTCCACGCCCTCGTCTTCAAGCGTCGCGTTCGCCTGTCCACGGACACCTTTGTAAGGCGCCTCATCACTGCCAACTTCGAAAGCACATCTCCCATCCTTGCCCAAATGCCGCGCCATCAATGATGCTTCGTGCAGCGCACAATACAATGCGCCATCACGGTATAAAAACCAGTGTGAGGCAACCAGCGGTGGCCCCTGTTCCGTATTGACTGCCAGGCGCAGTGGCAAGGTCGCACCCTCGAGATAACGCTCGATATTTTGCACATCTAGCTGACTGTTTTTACTGATTACCAAACTCATGGTTATCTCCCCTATTCGCCGCAATGCGTGCGGATTTTTCTCTGCCTGTTCTACGTAATATTCAGGCACTACGATGATACGCAATCCTTGGAAACATGGTCTTATTCACTCGACTCAGGTGCAGTGCGCCGCAAACTGGCAATAATGTTTCTCAGCTCCCGGTCCTTTTCGGTCAGCGAAGACAGGATAAGTTGCACGTAAAAGGGCTCCTGCCAATAGCTTAGCTGATACTGGTACAGTGTACCCTGCCGAGTAGGCAAGGCGGCAAGATACCCATCCATACCTGAAGGCAAGCGCGATGCTTTTACCCGCTCCGCAGTAGTCCCCGGTAACGCCGCGACACCCCGCATCTGGCCACTGACGATAGCCTCGAGATCGATAGTCGGCCATTCGCCCGCCGGAACGTCAATCGCCACAATGTTCAGGCTGGCACCGCCCGGGCTGCCCTTCTCATCCCCCGGCCTGACAACCGACAACTGCAGACCGGACGTGACCACCTGCGCCTGCGCAAGCGTTTCTGCAGTGGCATCCATCTGCGTCGCACTGGCGGCGATTCCCGCTGCTACCTGCTCAGCGCCCACCGGCTGCCAATAGGCCGGATACTCGAGCATCAAACCGAGTTCGCGACTACGGTATTGCGAGGTATCGCTCTGGCCGCAGGCCTGCAGGACAAAGACTAACAATAGCGTTAAGTGTTGCCAGATGTTCCTCGGCAATGCGGCTCTCCTAGCATGGATGCTTTTGTAATGTGCCAATGCTGAAGTGTAAATCGGCCTTAGTAAATACAATGACGATTCATTATGGTAACAATGGCCGCGCAAATTCCCCAGCATGCTCACTGCTCGGCACTTTTCAGCTATGAGGTGCCGGTAGTGACGATTAAGGAAAAAGCCAACAGCGCTGGGGCCAGCGCGTGGATAAGTCTAAGCTTGCCAAGCCCTGACGGCGGAGCCTATTTGTGGACGGTTGCCTCAACTTCACCCGACCAGGTATCGTGCAAGCTGGCCCAGTCCTCAGGGACCCGGTATTGCACCACCTTGGTCACAATGCGGATATTGGGCTCTTTCAAGTAGGTTATTTCTCCGGGCCTGAGCGTCACCGGAGAATAGCTCGCCGGACTGGTTTTAAGCATGACGCTCGAGTCGCCACGTTGCCAGTACTCCGGCTTGGGGGAAACTTCGACCCGGTCACCCTGCCCCTGGTACAGAAGGTTTCCGGTTGGCACGGTAAGTACTTGCTTACCCGTATTCTCCAGATAAGCCTGCACATAACCGATCCGGTTTTTAGCGATGTGTAAGGTCAAGTCCTGCGCCACAGCGCAAATGCTCAACCAGGAAAGCCCGAGTACCAAGGCCGCTCTTCTCATGATGAAACTCCAGCCCATTTATTCACAAAAACTATCCCAGACATAGATACCCATTTATCGCTAGGCTATACATGGCCTCACACCAAGCATGCTAAGGTCATAAGCAAACGTATTCACAACACTTTAACACACGGAGCCCGGCCATGAGCGACAAGCACTTCGATCTAATAGTTTTTGGAGCCACCAGTTTTGTAGGTCAGATTGTGTGTGAGTATCTGACCGGAGAATACCCGGATAAGTCCCTGCGCTGGGCCGCTGCAGGGCGCTCCGAAACCAAGCTCCGGAAATTGCAGCAGTCGCTCGGTGCCAACGACGACTCCATGCCCATCCTGTTGGCCAACGCCGACGAGCAGTCATCACTCGAAGCGCTGTGCCGTCAGTGTGACGTGATTATCTCCACGGTCGGCCCCTACGCCCTGTTTGGTGAGCCGATGGTAAAGGCCTGCGTTGAGACGGGTACTGACTACTGCGACCTCACAGGCGAAACCCAGTGGATTCAACTGATGGTAGAGCGCTATCAGGCGGTGGCAGAAAAAACCGGTGCCCGCATCGTCCACTGCTGCGGTTTCGATTCTATTCCCTCTGATCTGGGCGTTTACTTCCTACAGCAACAAGCCAAGGCACAGCAGGGAGGGTTTTCTTCCCGGGTAAAAATGCGGGTGAAAGCGATGCGCGGTGGGCTAAGCGGGGGCACGGCAGCCAGTTTGATAAACGTGATCAAGGAAGCCAGCAAGGACCCCGCTTTGCGCAAAGCGCTTGCGAACCCCTATTCCATCTGCCCTCCGTCCTTCCAACCGAAAACCCGTCAACACACTATTCAGGGTGCCGAGTTTGATAAAGACATCGATACCTGGGTTGCACCCTTTGTCATGGCCGCCATCAACACCCGTGTCGTGCACCGCAGCAATGCCCTCCAGGATGGCGTCTACGGCGAGGATTTTCGCTACGATGAGGCCGTCATGACCGGCAAGGGGCTTAAAGGGCGGCTGGCGGCTCTGGGTATGACTGCTGGCATGGCGGGCCTAATGGTAGGCGGCGCAATTCCACCAACGCGCTGGGCGCTGGAACGTTTTATCCTGCCCAAGCCCGGCGAGGGCCCCAGTCCAGAGGAGCAGCGCAACGGCTTCTACGACCTGCGCTTTATTGGAGAGCTGAAGGACGGTAGTCAGATTCGCTGCAAGGTTACCGGTGACCGCGATCCCGGCTACGGTTCGACCGCTAAAATGCTGTCGCAGGCGGCGATCTGCCTGAAAGACACCAGCAAAGAGACAACAGCGGGCGGTATCTGGACGCCGGCAACTGCCATGGGGCAGACCCTGATTGCGCGCCTGCAAGAACATGCCGGCCTGACCTTTGAGCAGCTAGACTGATTCACGAGCCTGTCAGTGAAGGGTGGGGTCATCGTCCGGAAAACGATGGGGTGGCACGTGAATGGATTCAACAAGCCGCCCAAGCGTGACGGTCTTGCCGAGATAGCGCTCGCCACCCGTTACCGTAAATTCAAATTGATAACCACGCCAGATATGCAACTGGCCATCACGTCCGTGCTTTAACCAGAGCGCGCGCAGCGCGATACTGTCATCCAGCAGTTGCAGCCGTTCACGCTGACAATAAAGTCGCGTTGCACGCAGCGCTATCTCCCGCACTCCCTGAGCCTGCCAATAGTAGGTGCCAAGCACCAATACCAGCAGTAAAAGGATAACATCGGCAATAGAAAACATGGGGATTCCGAATCTCAGACTGGCGGGCTGAAGCTCTACCATCGAGCTGCAGCCGCAACCGTGCGCCCTAGAAAATCAGCTTGGCATCGATGCCATAGGTGGTCGGATCCTGCACTCCCACATGGTAGGTGCCCAAAAGGTCTCCGGTCAGGCCGCCCGGCTGGGAGATAGTGCCGTCGTCCAGCAGATTCTTACCCCAGAGCGCAAACTCCACGCGACCATTGCCGGGCACAAACAAAATTCTGGCGTTGAGCAATTGAGAATCATCGCCATAGCCCGGCACTTCATAAAAACGATCCTGATGATCTTCGTCGTCGGGATCGATGTTTTCCTTGTAGATGTAATCCACATGGAAAAGTATTG
>JBFKDP010000028.1:0-19907 GCA_041619575.1 Litorivivens sp. | reverse complement strand
TTTAACAGCGCAGCCTCAGACGAGCTTTGCTTGCGATCCAGTTCTATATGACAGTCAATAACGCGGTACTGGCACCTTGCTATCGACCGCTAACCGGGTATTAAGCGGCTAGAGCGTAGTTGTCGTCGTTGGCAACTATAAAAATGCAGCTTTTGATTAACGTGATTCGCTACCATCACGGCATGCACCACAGAGCTTTGTAACCGGCGTCGAATCCATATCGGCCCCAAAGCAGTTCCATTGTACCGAATGCCCGGCGCTTTGCCTAACACCCATTGTGATAACTGGGCGTCAACTTAGAGCACAACAGCGCGAATTGGTTCCCGAGGCTAATGCTTCAGCTTGTCGGCCTGCCAGTGAACAGTCTTTGCGGCAAGTTTGCGAAATTGACTCTATGCTTGTACGGACTGTTTCTCGGAGCGTAGCTGAAATGCTTGGTCAGATTTTTGAACTGTTAGGTGGGTTGGGGGTATTTCTCTTGGGGGTGGTTATTATGACCTCGGGCCTCAAGGGCGTTGCTGGTGTGGCATTACAGGGAGCGCTTACGCGCTTTACCCGCAGTCCAGCCTCAGGTGCTGCCACTGGAGCAGTCAGTACCGCTATTCTGCAGTCTTCCAGCGCAACCATTGTTGCGGCCGTAGGCTTTGTCGGCGCTGGTTTGCTGACCTTTCCCCAGGCGTTGGGCATCATTCTTGGCGCCAATGTCGGAACCACAATTACGGGCTGGATGGTGGCTTTACTGGGCTTCAAATTAAAGCTGGGTACGGTGGTATTGCCGCTAATACTCGCCGGGGTGTTGTTACACCTGTTTGCCCGCGGCCGCTGGTCCAGCTCGGGCTTTGCCCTAGCGGGTTTTGGTCTGATATTTGTCGGTATCAGCACCATGCAGGCAGGCATGAGTGGCTTGGAGGGCGTGGTCACCCCAAATAGTTTTCCATCGGATACCCTGCTTGGGCGCCTGCAGTTGATAGCAATCGGTATTGGTATAACACTGATTACACAGTCATCCAGCGCAGGAGTGGCGGCTTCACTGACCGCATTGCATACCGGCACCATCAGTTTCGAGCAGGCGGCAGCGCTGGTGATTGGTATGGATATTGGCACGACGGCTACGGCTCTGATTGCGACTCTTGGTGGCTCAACCGAAACCCGCCGTACGGGCTATTCTCATGTTGTCTACAACCTGATGACGGGGCTCGGAGCATTCTTGCTGTTGTCGCCTTATGTCTGGGCGTGGCAGTCGTTTGCACCCGGTGCGTTATACGCTAATGCGGAGTTGGCACTCGTTGGCTTTCATACCGGTTTTAACATACTGGGGGTGTTAGTGATTTTGCCTTTCACTCACAGTCTGGCCAATTTTATTATCCGGCTTGTTCCAGAACGCGGCTCGGCGCTGGAACGGCATTTGGATAAGCACTTATTGTCAGAGCCAGGGATTGCGTTGGAGGCAGTGCGCACTAGTCTTGAAAATATTCATCTGGAGCAACTTGTGCTCGGCCAGCGCCTTTTTGAGGGCGCTGACGCAAGTGTGCTTAAGCGCTTTCGTGATGTGAGCCATGCATTGTCCAGCGCCCAGAGTTACGTTGATCTTATCCACCTTGAAAAAGCACAGTCGCGGGAGTGGCAGTTGCTGCGTTCCTGCATGCATAGCCTCGACCATATGCAGCGCTTGCAGAGGCGATTAGAAGAGTCAGAGCGAGTTCGCGACTGGACTTCTATGCCTTTGATTAAGCCTATCGGTGATGACATGCGTGTCGCCCTGGCTGAACTCCATGCCACGGCAGTAACGGGCGATTGGGCAGCAGTGGCGGATTTAGCTGCCCGTTTGTCAGGGACTCACAATGGCAGCGTGGCCGAATTCCGTGACGCGATTATGGCACGTGTAGCTTCCGGTGAGGACGATACTATACAGGGAAATCGCCAGCTTGAGATGGTGCGCTGGATGCGCCGCGTCGCAGAACACCTGTGGCGCATAGGCCATCATCTAAGCAGGGTTGATGATGCCTCTTTCAAGGAAACTGCAACCAAGTCTGCTGTGGATGGTGTGAATCTCAGTCAAAATTTGCATTAGCGTTGCATAGTGAGACGCACAGGCTAAGCTCTATGTAAGTATCACTATCCGATAGGCTCGTCAGGATATGGAACAGCACGATAAACAATGCCACCACGAGGTGGCCAGTGATGCGCCATGCCACGCAGATGCCGGCAAACCAGACCATCTACTGCGATTTTCGATGGGTGGGGTGGGGCTGTTTTATATCGCCTGGCTGTTGTGGTTGGGTGACAGCGAACCTTGGTGGTGGCTGGCGTCAATGGCGCAAAGCGTCTATGAGCTGGTAAATACGATGTGGTTGGGTATTGCGCTGGGCGTAGTAATGATCGGCCTGCTGTCAAAAATTCCGAGAGCGTTTGTGATATCCCTGCTGGGCAGTGGCCGCGGCATGGGCGGTATTGTGAGGGCAACTTGCGCTGGTGTACTGCTGGATTTGTGCAGCCATGGTATTTTAATGGTGGGTGCAAAGCTCTATGAGCGAGGTGCTAGCACGGCACAGGTAATGGCCTTCCTGATAGCCAGCCCCTGGAATTCCTTTAGCTTTACGCTGGTTTTGATTGCGCTTGTTGGTCTGCCGTGGACGATCACCTTTATTGCTCTGTCGGCTCTTATCGCGCTGATGACGGGGCTTATTTTTAATAGGCTTGAACGCCTTGCGCTAATACCGGCTAACCCCAACCGACTGGATTTGCCTCAGGGCTTTGATTTCTGGAGTGAGGTGCGTGCAGGTATCCGGCGTACCCGCTTTGATCGCCGGTGGTTTTATGATGTCGTACGCTCAGCCCTCAGCGAATCCAAAATGGTAGTGCGCTGGATATTGTTCGGCATATTGCTGGCCAGCGTTTTGCGAAGTTTGATGTCGGCTGAGCAGATGCAAACGTACTTTGGGCCGACTCTGGCTGGTCTGGGCCTGACCTTACTGGGTGCAACGCTGTTGGAAATCTGCTCTGAGGGCTCGTCGCCGATTGCCGCTGACCTGCTGACCAAGGCCGGGGCGCCAGGTAACAGTTTTACCTTTCTAATGGCCGGTGTGGCTACTGATTATACGGAATTGATGGTACTGCGTGATACGACACGCTCATGGCTTATCGCCCTATTACTGCCGCTGATTACCGTGCCACAGATCCTGCTGCTTGGATGGATAATGAACGACTTTTTTGTATAGTCCGGGTTTCTTCTGCGCGGTTTATCGGGGCTGGATGCTGAAGGGAATATCCACGCTTTTCAACATAAGTTGCTCGTCTTCTAGGTCGCCATAGGTGAGCGGGTTCTTGTCCAGCCACTCTTGTGGGGCACTGAATATAAGCTGCTTTTTCTCGGCGCACAGTGTTATTGACTCAGGGATTTTTCTGTCCTGACGTCTGCGATGCAGTATGCAGGCAATTCGGAACAGGGCAATAAGCCACCAGTCCGGGCTGACGGTGTATTCTCGGCCTTCCTGCTTGGGTTTGCGCCGGTGATTGAGCACAAGAAAGGCTAATCGTGCCTGTTCTTGCCGGGAAAAGCCGGGCATATCGGCATTGCTGAGAATATAGGCACCGTGCTTGTGATAGCCTCCGTGGGCAATAGCCAGGCCAATCTCGTGTAGGGCTGCGGCCCAGCGCAACAACACCTCGGCTTCTGTCCGGTCCCACTGTATTTTGGCGGCAATGCCGGGTAACCAGCGCACCGCCAGATCGCCCACACGGGCAGCTTGTTCTGTGTCGGCGTGATACTGAATGACAAGGTGATCGATAGTGCTTTCACGTGTGTCTTTGTGGTGCAGACGACCAGCGAGGTCGTGGATGATGCCTTCGCGGATGGCATAGCTGGATGTATGCAGCTCTTCGATGCCGAGCTCGTTGACCAGTGCAGAGAGTATTGCCAAACCACCGGCCAGCACCGGTTTGCGCTCGTCGCTGAGTCCCTTCAGTTTTACTTCGCTGCTGTTCTTGCAGGTAAGCATTTCTTCCCGCAGTGCCTGCAGTCCTTCTGGTGTAATCGGTAGACGATCGCTGAAATGGTTTTCAGACAGGATTCGACCAATGCTGCGAATGGTGCCAGAGGCGCCTACGGCCTGATCCCAGCTATCTTGAAACTGTGAGATATAGGGAGAGAGTTCCTGGGCCGCCGCTTTCATAGCTTTGCGAAATCCGGATTCGCTGAGTTTGCCGTCAGGAAAAAAACGTCGGCTGTAGCTCACGCAGCCTATATCCAGACTTTCCATGGCTTGCGGACGCTGGGCGCCAACAACAAGTTCCGTAGAGCCGCCGCCAATGTCGATAACCAATCGTCGTTCCGCACCGGGTGAAAAGTCACGTGCGACGCCCAGATAAATCAGGCGCGCTTCTTCCGTGCCGGATATGATGTTGATGGGCGAGGGCAGTATTGCCTCGGCTTTTTCCAGAAACTCTGCGGCATTGGTTGCCGTCCGCAAAGTATTGGTGCCCACGATGCGAATGTGGTCGCGGGGGATGCCGCGCAGTCGTTCAGCCATCTTCTGCAGGCTATCCAAGGCCTTTTGCTGCGCCTCGCTGCTCAGTTCATTACTGTCGTTCAAGCCGGCGGCGAAACGCACCATGTCTTTGTGCGCATCGAGAATAAGCAGCTTATCGTTTTCGAAGCGGGCAATCTGAAGGTGAAAGCTGTTTGAGCCCAAATCAAGGGCTGCGTAGATCTCGGGGGCGTTGTCCTGCGGCATGAAAGGTGTGTTACTCCCGGCGGATTCGTCAGATGGCTGGCCTTTGGTCAGTGTAAACCCTGTGCCGGTTGAATGCGATACAGTGCTGTTCGCAAATTGTGCCCAACGCGTGAACACAAAGAGGTGCAATAGGGAGCTACAGCTGTAACATAGTTGCCATAAATATCCTATATTCTGGAAGAGACCTATAGTCAGCATTTGTGTGGGAGATTTTTTGTATGGTGGATACCGGCGACAGACGGGTATGGATTCCCAAGGAGTTGAGCTGGCTATCGTTTAACGAACGGGTCTTGCAGGAGGCTGCAGACACAAGCGTACCGGTTATACAACGCGTCCGTTATATGGGGATATTTTCCAACAATATGGACGAATTCTACCGCGTACGAGTTGCCGACGTGCGCCGTCTGGCGGCATTTTCCACCCCTTCGCGACAGGATGAGTTCAAGTCGTTGCTTGAGGAGATCCAGCGGCGCGTGCTGGCGCTGCAGAGCCGCTTTGACCGTATCTATCTGGACACGCTGAAAGAGCTGCGCCGGCGCGGAATTTATTTGGTCAGCGAAAAGCAGCTGGACGATCACCAGATCAAGTTCGTGCGTGACTTTTTTTTCAAGCATATTCAGCCTGAGCTTGAGCCCATCATTCTCGATGACAGTTATCCCATGCCGGAGCTGAATGATTCCTCCATCTACTTGGCGATTCGCTTGGTGTCAGGAGAGCAGTTGCGCTACGCACTGCTTGAAGTGCCCACCAGTCGTCTCAGCCGCTTTATCAAAATCCCGCCGCGCAAGGATAAGCGCGGAAAGGTGATGATGGCTCTGGAGAATTTGATAAGGGTATGCCTGCACGAGGTTTTTCGCGGTATTTTTACGTTGACCAGCGTTGACGCCTACACCATCAAATTAACGAGAGATGCTGAGTTGGAACTGGGCGAAGAAGTCACTGAAAGCTTCTTTGAGCGCATGGAGCGCAGCCTGAAACGCCGCAAGAAAGCAGATCCGGTTCGCTTTGTGTACGATAGCGACATGCCTGAGGATATGCGCGACTATATGGCCCGGCGTCTCGGCATCGGTCGTCTGGATTCAGTGATACCCGGTGGGCGCTATCACAACAGTAAAGACTTTATGGGCTTTCCGAATCTGGGCCCCGGCTATCTTGAAATCAAGCCATTGGCGCCCATCTCCATGCCAGCGATAGAAGAGCATGATAATATCTTCGATGCTATTGCCGAGCGCGATGTATTGCTCTACTACCCTTATCACAGCTTCAGTTATGTTGTGAGCTTTTTGAAGACAGCGGCCATCGACCCCGCAGTCAAATCGATATCAATCAGTCTATATCGTGTTGCGTCCTACTCCCATGTTGTCGATGCGCTTATAAATGCAGTGGCGAATCATAAGTCAGTGACCGTGATCGTGGAATTGCAGGCGCGCTTTGACGAAGAGGCCAACCTCGCCTTGTCGCACCGGCTAACGGAAGGGGGCGTTAACGTCATCTTTGGTGTGCCCGGCTTAAAAGTGCATGGAAAGTTAATACTGGTCAGCCGTCAGGAAAACAATGCCATTCGTTATTACACTCATGTGGGCACGGGCAATTTCAACGAGAAAACGGCTGAGGTCTACACGGATTTTAGCCTGCTGACCTACAATCAGGAAATCGGGGATGAGGCGGCAAAAGTCTTCGAGTTTATCCGTTATAACTATCGCCGACCGGAGTTGAAGCATCTGATTGTTTCGCCCGTGAATACCCGGCAACGGTTGAAAGAACTGATTGATGCCGAGATCCAGAGTGCGCAAAAAGGCAAGGATTGCGGTATTACTCTCAAGTGCAACAATCTGGTGGACTCTGAGGTCATCGCGAAGCTCTACGAAGCCAGCCAGGCCGGTGTTCCGGTGCGCCTGATCGTGCGCGGAATGTGCTCGCTGGTTGCTGGTACTCCCGGTGTCAGTGACAATATTGAGGCGATCAGTATTGTGGATCGATATTTGGAGCACCCCCGGGTCTTTATGTTCTATAACCGGGGCGAGCCGCGTTACTACATATCTTCAGCCGACCTGATGACACGGAATATCGATTATCGGGTAGAAGTGATGTGTCCAATCTATGATTCTCAGCATCAAGCAACGTTGCAGGCCATATTGGATATACAATGGTCTGACAATGTGAAGGCGAGAACTTTGGATGCGGCCCAAAGCAATCATCTGCGCTTGCCACGCAAGAAAAAAGCTAAACGCATTCGTTCGCAGGAGGCGATACATCGTTACCTGCAAAGTGGACGGCTGCCTCGCTTGCGCAAACTGGTTTACAGTCCGCCTACTAACGATTGAATGCCAATGCTGATTAGCTCTTGATCACTAGCAGATTGCCTTCGATTTTGCGTGGCTTGCGAACAGTGCGTTCGATCAGCTCGGCATTGAACTGCTTCTTACAACGTTTGGCGAGATTCAGGAAGGGTGACCTGCCGGGGTCTGCGATGATGATCGTGCCTACTTTGGCTTTGACGGCTTTCTGAATCATTGAAAACAGCGGCTCAACTAATTCGTCCCAGAAGCAGATATCGCCGCCGAGTACCATATCGTAGCCTTTCAGATCTTTGATTTTAAGTTCTTCGTAGCGTGCGGTCAGCGTGTCCAACTCAACGTCGTTAAGAATGCTGTGAGCGTCGAGATAAGGAAATACGTTGCTGTCGGCGTCGACCGCGGTAACGTCGCAGCCGTAAGTCTTTGCGCAGTGAATTCCCAGCAGGCCCCAGCCGCAGCCCACTTCGATAACCTCGCTGCCTTCTTCCGGTGGGTGCTCCTCGAGGTAATCCATGATCAGAAAGCTCGACCCCCAGACTTTGGTGCCATGTATTTCCGGGGTGGGCAGGCTGTCGTCAATATGTTTGATCAGATGGTGCTTTTTTTTGAGAATAATGAGGTCGTTTACGTAGTGGTAATCTTCTGGAGGCATGCGAGCTGGCTTCTTTGTCTAATTAATGTGGCGTTGGCCCATTCAGTTTAGTGAGCTTTTGTGACAGTACAACAGGCATTTGAATGTTTTTAGCTTTGGATGTCGCGGGGTGCAAGGCAGTGGAGCAATTCACCGCACCCGGGGCGCAATTGGTCCCAGTATTCCACTCGCAAAAATATCTCGGCAAAGGAGGCTGTAGAGAATTGCAGCAGCGAGCGGCCGGAAAGAATGGCAATTAAATCATGCAGGGCCGGGTTGTGGCCTGTCACCAGAATGCGATCCAGAGCATTGTCACGCTCCTTCAACCAGGCTAGCAGGTCGGAGGCATCAAAGGTATATAGCGCGTCATCAAGCGTCAGCGCGCCAGCGGGCGTATCCAGTGCTGTACGAATGCGTTTGACGGTGCTGCGGCAGCGCCGCGCGGGGCTGCTGTACACATGCTGGACATCATGGCAGTGATCGGCAATAACCTGAGCCATGGCCAGCGCATCTTTCTTGCCGCGCTTGTTGAGGGGGCGATCAGTATCCGCGATGGATGTGTCATCGTGGGCAGATTTCGCGTGGCGCAGTAAGTAGAGCGTTTTCACTGGGCACCCTTGGTCGCTTGGTTCATCCGGCGTGACGCTTGCTGGCTAGCAACTGGTTCTTGCCAAAAATAATAGGGTATCGCCAGAGGCGGTGTGAGCGCGCTATTTGTTGTGTTCACGCAGTACTCGTTGTTTCTGACGGTTCCAGTCGCGTTCCTTTTCAGTGTCGCGTTTGTCGTGCAATTGCTTGCCCTGCGCAAGACAAATCTCTGCTTTTACCAGATGTTTTTTCCAATACAGGGCAGTGCACACACAGGTATAGCCTTTTTGCTGAGTGGCTTCAAGCAGGCGGCTCAATTCCTTGGCGTTGAGCAAAAGCTTGCGGGTGCGCGTCGGGTCAGTCACATAGTGGGTTGAGACTGTTTGCAAAGGAGTGATCTGGGTACCAATCAACCAGGCCTCGCCATCTTTGAGCAAAACATAGCTGTCAACGATCTGGGCTTTGCCTGCGCGGAGGCTTTTGACTTCCCAGCCGTGCAGGACGACGCCCGCCTCGAATTTATCTGTAATGTGATATTCGTGACGTGCACGTTTGTTCAGTGCGATGGTAGAACTTTGCTGTTTCGGTTTTTTAGCGGCCATGGGCGCGCATTATAGTGCCTGTAGCTGGTAAAGCCTATGGAGCTGAGTGAAAATGGCAAACTGATAAGAAAAAGGTCTGTTGGGGATTCAGTGTTAAATCGAGAGAGCAAGCAGGGTGTGTGGGTGAGCCGCTGGACCTTCGTCGCGGCGGCGACGGGCTTGGCGATTGGCCTTGGCAACTTCTGGCGGTTTCCTCATGAAGTAGGGCACTACGGCGGTCTGCTCTATTTGTTGATATATCTGGCGCTGGTATTGACCATCGCCATGCCGGTGATGCTGGCTGAGGTGGTGATGGGGAGCCGTGGGCGCGCCAATCCTGAGTCCAGTGTGCAGTTTTTGAATCTTGAGGCCGGCAGTCACGGCGCCTGGCGGATTGTACCTATAGTGGCGATGTTAACCGGGCTGTTGCTGCTTGTGCACATGGTCGTTATCGCGGGTTGGGTGCTCAGCTATGCCTACGAGTTGGGAAATGCCAAACTCGAGGCGATCAGTATCGAATTCGCAGGTGAATACTTTGCGTCCTATATTGCGTCAACCGAGGAGATGGGCAAGGGATTGACCAGCTTTTTCCTATTTTTGACGCCACTGGCGATGTTTCGTATGACCCGGTTAACCGGTCAGCTACTGCGGCTTCTGGTCCCTTTGATACTGCTATTACTGGTGGCCGCGCTATACGCGGCTCTGGAACTCGGCGATCTGGGTGCGGGTACGCGCTGGATGTTTGAGATCCGACCGGAAGATTTTGGTCGTGAGGCGCTGGTTTCAGCACTGGGGCAGGCGTTCTATACCTTGGGCATTGGTGTCGGTGCAATGATGGTCTATGGCGCTTATTTTCCAGATGGGCGCTCTATATCTCGTCAGGTATTTGCGGTGGTGGTGATTGATACCCTGGCGGCCATTGTGGCTGGCGTCTGCGTTTATGCGTTGGTCCTCGATCATAATATTGAACCTGGTAATAGCGTAGCGCTCCTGTTTATCAGCCTTCCTTATGTATTTGGCAATGTGCTGTTTGGCGATCTCGTTGGCTGCATGTTTTTTATACTGTTGGCCTTGGTCATGCTTTGCAGCGCACTTGCTCTGCTAGAACCCGCTATTACCTGGCTCGTAGAGCGAACGCCGCTAAAGCGTTGGTTTGCGGCTCTGCTGGTGTGCCTTCTGGTCTGGAGTGCGGCGCTGGTTATTATTCTGGATGTGGCGGCCCCCGGCGAAGCCTTTTGGCTCTATATGCTAAACCGCGCGGCAGCTGACTATTTGCTGCCCCTCAGTGCGCTCGGGTTGACGCTATACGCCGGTTGGGTCATGCGCGCGGTTCAGGCACGCGATGAGCTGCACTATTGTGGCTCGATGACGTTTTGGATTTGGCGTCTGCTTTTGCGGTATATTGCGCCCCCGGCAATTCTGGTAATCCTGTTATTGTCGATTTCTCAGGGTATATGACGAGTTTGTGGGGCGATGACAAGTATTAGCCGCAGCGCTTTGCTGCCTTATTCAGCGGAGCAAGTTTTTGATCTAATCAACGATGTAGGTCGCTATCCGCAGTTTATGGACGGCTGCGTGGGCGCAGAGGTGCTGTCGGAAGATACACAGTCAATGGTGGCTCGGCTCGACTTGTCGAGGGGTGGGGTCAATCAGAGTTTTACGACGCGCAACAGTCTTACGCGGCCGACTGAAATTCGACTGGAGCTGGTGGATGGGCCCTTTGAAAGCTTTGGTGGTCGCTGGGTGCTGCTGGCTTTGAACGAGCACGCCTGTAAAGTCTCACTATTTTTGAATTTTACACTCACTAATTCTGTGTTGAGTGTTGCCGCCAAGCAAATGTTCAACAGCGTTGCCAACACCATGGTGGACGCAATGGTAAAACGGGCTAAATCGATTTATGACTGACGCAATGATTCATGTTGAGGTGGTATATGCCACCCCGAAAAAGCAGCAAATAGTCGCTCTTGAACTGCCAGACGGGGCCTCGGTGCGCGATGCGGCGCTCAAGTCTGGCCTGGATGCCCAGTTTGAGGGGCTGGATCTGGCAAAAGCCGATTTGGGAATTTTTGGGAAAGTTGTTGCCAAGCCTGAAACGGTAACCCTTTCAGATGGGGATCGGGTCGAGATTTATCGCCCTTTAATTGCCGATCCCAAAGAGGTGCGCAAGCAGCGCGCTGCAAAGGTTAAGGCGCGTCAGGAAGCCGAAGGTCGCCGTTAGCGCGGACGCATCGGCGGCGATTTCTTCTCTTCTTTGTCCTTGCCGGAGTCAACGGCGGGGCCAGCTGCTGCCTTGCTCTCTAGTTCCGCCTCCTCTTCCGCAGTCATTTCTTCGGCTGCAGGTGTCGGTTTAATGGTGCTTTCGTAGTGACTGAGCAGGCCGTCGTCGAAGTACACGGTCAAGCGTTGCTTTTCAGTGCTGTTGTCTGGTTTGCGGACAAGGTGCAGATAATCCCAGCGATTAGGGCTAAAGCTGTCTCGAATCAGGGGTGTCCCCAAGATGAATTCAACCTGGCTGGTCGACATGCCGGGTTCCAGTTGCTTGACCATTTCTTCGGTAACGATATTGCCCTGTTCGATCTGCAGGCGATACACGCCGGGAAACTCCAGCGTGCTGCAGGCATATAAAGGCGTGAGAATGACAAGTAGTGCAACTGCTTTTCTGATCATCAGGTCTTTAACTTTCATCGTTGGTAAAGGCGTGGGATAATAGCGCAATAGTTACTTCAACGCTAAGGGGTTCAGCATGTCCGTCGAAAATCAAGAGCTTAAGAAAGCCGGACTGAAGATTACCCTGCCGCGTGTTAAAATTCTCGAGCTGCTGGAACAGGCCGAGAGTGACAATCAGCACTTGAGTGCAGAAGATGTCTATCGGGCATTGATGGAATCGGGTGAAGACGTTGGTCTGGCTACGGTTTACCGCGTTCTGACCCAGTTTGAAACGGCTGGCTTGGTCGTGAGGCATAATTTTGAAGGCGGACACTCCGTATTTGAGTTGGCCAAAGGCGAGCACCATGACCATATGGTGCGTTTGGACAACGGCGAAGTGATTGAGTTCTGTGACGACATCATTGAGAAGCGCCAGCGCCAGATTGCCTCAGATATGGGCTTTGAGCTTCTGGATCATAGCCTTGTTTTGTACGTCAGACCGAAAAAGAAGTAGCACTACATTGCACGACGCATTGCCTCAGTGTGCGGTGGTCACCATTTCCCGGGCGTGAGCCAGTGTATTTTCTGTAATTGCCACACCGCCCAGCATGCGCGCAATTTCCTCGATTTTTTCCGCCTCTCCCAGTTGCTGCAGGGCAGTCTTGACGGATTTTCGATCACTTTGCTTGCTGACCTTGATGTGATGGTCTGCCTGGCTGGCAACCTGCGCCTGATGGGTAACGCATAGCACCTGCGTGGATTTGCCCAGCTCCTGCAGTAGCGCACCAACAATTTCTGCAGTTGCACCGCCGATACCGACATCAACTTCGTCAAATACTATCGTGGGAACGGTCACAGCCTGAGCATTGACCACGTGAATCGCGAGGCTGATACGCGATAATTCCCCCCCGGAGGCAATCTTGTTCAGTGGGCCGGGCTGGCTGCCGGGATTGGTGCTGATTAAGAAGCTGACGTCTTCGAGTCCATGCAGTGGAAGGTTTTCGCTCTTCTGTTGGGGCATGAGCTCAATGGTAAAGCGGCAGTTGGCCATGGATAGCTCGGCAAGCTGGGATTCGACCTTTTTGCTGATGGCGCTGGCGGCCTTGCGGCGCTTGTCGCTCAGTTTTTCAGCATTTTTCTGGTAATCGGCGGCCAGACTTTTTAGTTCGGCTTTAAGTGCCTCCAGGCGCTCGTCGCTGCCTTGGATATTGTCCAGCTCCTGCTGCAAGTCTTGCTGCAGTTCGGTCAGCTGCTCCGGTTTACAGTGATGCTTGCGGGCAATCTGGTAGATGCTGTCTAGTCGCTCCTGCACCTCATTGAGTCTAGCGGGGTCGAGTTCCTCGCGGTCCAAGTGGTGTTGCAGCTCGCGACTAGCCTCCTCAATCTGAATGACTGCCGTTTGCAGTAATTCTTCGGCAGCGCTTTGCTGGCTAACTTTTACGGGGCTGGCGCGCAGTGAGGACAGCGCTTGATGTAACACTCCCAGGGCATTCACTTCCCCGTCCTTACAGAGCGTCAGGGCGTGGTCACTCGCTGACAGCAGTTGTTCGGCATTGGCGAGTTGTTTCTGTTCTTCTTCCAGTGATTCCACTTCGCCAGCTTTGATATTGAGCGTGTCCAGCTCTTCCAGTTGATAATGCAATAGCTGTGCGCGTGCAGACTGTTCGTCGCGCTGGCTGCTCAACTGTGACAGGGTGTTTAGCGCGCTGTGATGCGCCCGCGCAGTGGCCGCAAGTGATTCAGCCAACGCTTGGGCACCGGCACAGGTGTCCAGCAGTTCACGTTGATAGTCTTTTTTGAGCAGTGATTGATGTTCGTGCTGGCTGTGGACGTCTATAAGCAGCTCGCTTAGTGCGCGAACGTCCTGCAGTGTGGCGGGTTGCCCATTGATATAGGCGCGTGAGCGGCCTTCAGCAGTAATGACGCGCCTCAGCATACAATCGTCGCCTGCTTCTAGGTCGCGCTCCTGCAGCCAGCTTTGTGCGGCAGGAACTGCGTTGACATCAAAAAGGGCGTTGATTTCCGCGCGGTCTGTGTTGTGGCGTACAACGCCGGGATCGGCGCGATCACCCAAAGCAAGTCCGAGTGCATCGAGCATAATGGACTTGCCTGCACCGGTTTCGCCGGTGAGTGCCGTCATGCCTGAATCCAGTTCGATATCCAGTGATTCGGCGATTGCATAGTTGCGGATACAGAGCTGAGTCAGCATGTGAGCACCTCGGAATGAATTGGCGTTGGGTACTGGTTATTTAGATAGACATGGTCATTTATACAGTAGTCGGGCGTCTCTGAGCAATACCCCGTTTGTAAAAAGGCGGGCGCCCGCTAGAATGCTGCCTAGAAACTAATAGGGTTGAACAATGGTTAGTGCGGTACTGAATGATCGCGCCCAGCGATTGCTTAAGGTTTTGATCGAGCGCTATATCCGTGACGGTCAGCCTGTGGGCTCCAAAACCCTACTGCAAGACAGCGGATTACCCGTCAGTGCGGCCACGGTGCGCAACATTATGGCTGAACTTGAAGAGCGGGGCTTTGTGCTTTCACCTCATACCTCGGCTGGCCGGATTCCGACCCAGCAGGGCTATCGTTTTTTTGTAGATTCGCTGGTAACAGTCTCTCCGCTGGAAGGGCATATTCTCAACAACTTAAAGATGGAATTGGACGCGGAGAAGTCATCCGATGAGCTGGTCGCGTCGGCTTCCCAGTTATTGTCGAGTCTCACCCGTCAGGCTGGGCTGGTCACCATGCCCAGCCGCCAGCGCTTGTCGTTGCGACAGGTGGAGTTTTTACCGCTGTCGGGTAAGCGTATTCTGGTTATCCTCGTCATCAACGAAAAAGACGTGCAGAACCGGGTTATTCACACCCAGCGGGAGTTTACCGAAAGTGAGCTAAAGCAGGCAGCGAACTTTATCAATCAACGCTATTGTGGGCGTGAGCTGGATGACATTCGCGACGCGCTATTGGAGGCGATGCGGGCCGACAAGGATCATATCGACCGCTACCTGCAGGAGTCGCTGGATCTGGCGGCACGTGCGCTTGAGCAGGAGGAGGACGAGCGCGGGGAGTACGTGCTCGCCGGGGAAAATCAGCTTCTCGATGCTGCGACTCCCGATAACCTCGACAAGATGCGCGAGCTTTTCGGTGCTTTTGAGCGCAAGAAAGATATTCTTGATCTCGTTGATCGCTGCCTTCTGGCGGACGGTGTGCAGATATTTATCGGTAATGAGTCTGGCTATGAGGCCTTTGGCGATTTCAGCGTTATCACTGCGCCCTACCAGCTTCAGGATGGGCGCCCCTTGGGGGTGCTTGGGGTGATCGGTCCAACCCGGATGGCCTATGACAAGGTTATTCCGATGGTCGATGTCACGGCGCGCATGTTGAGCTTGGCCTTAAAGCCGGCTTAGCTAAAATCTATCTTCTTGTATTTCCTCGTTTTTTCTAAATTATTTTCTATGCCACCTTGATTTTTTTCTGCCAGCCCCCATAGATGGCCCAGCGCGGTGAATTGGCCGTGGTTGAGTAGAATTATGGAGCGAAAGGCGTGGCAGAAGAGGAAAACAAAGCGAGCGAACAAGTCGATGCGGCCGAAGAGGTCCAGCCTGAAGGCGTCACTGACGAAGCTGGCCAGGCGGACGAGCCGTCCACACCAGATGTAGGCGCCGATGATTCAGCGCAGCCTGACGATCTGGAGCAGCAGCTTGAGGCTGTGAAGCAGGAGCTGGCTGAGGCCAAGGATCAGGCTTTGCGCACGGCAGCTGAGGCGCAGAATATCCGCAGACGTGCGGAAATTGACGCCGAGAATGCCCGTAAATTTGCTATTGAACGTTTTGCGAAGGATTTGCTGCCGGTGGTGGACAATCTAGAGCGTGCGCTGGAGTCCGTCGATACCGCTGACGAGTCTATGAAGGCTGTACTCGAAGGTGTTCAGCTGACCCATCGCAGCTTCGCCGATATGCTGGAGCGCCATAACCTGAAGGTGATCAACCCGGAGGGCGAGCCCTTCGATCCGCAGCTGCACGAAGCCATGTCCATGGTGGAGGCGCCGGGCGCTGAGCCAAATTCCGTGATTCAGGTGGTTCAAAAGGGTTACACCCTCAATGATCGATTGCTGCGGGCGGCGATGGTTGTGGTGTCCAAATAAGCGAAAAAATAGTGGGTAGCTCTTGAAATCAGCCAATTGGCGCCAATATAGAGAGTAGAGCCGAATTGTAATGCGCCCCGTGAATGGGCGAACTGGAGAGTTAAAATGGGAAAAATTATAGGTATCGACCTCGGGACAACCAACTCCTGTGTGGCCATCCGCGATGGCGACAAGGTCAAGGTTATCGAAAACGCCGAAGGTACACGTACCACACCATCGATTGTGGCATACACTGAAGATGGTGAAACACTGGTAGGTCAAAGCGCCAAGCGCCAGGCCGTCACCAATCCACACAACACCCTGTATGCGGTGAAACGCCTGATTGGCCGCCGCTTTGAAGACGATGTTGTACAGAAGGACATCAAAATGGTGCCCTACAAAATCGTCAAGGCAGACAATGGTGATGCCTGGGTGGAAGTGCGTGGTGAGAAGATGGCACCGCCGCAGGTTTCCGCTGACGTACTGAAAAAGATGAAAAAGACCGCCGAGGACTACCTGGGTGAAGCTGTGACTGAGGCGGTTATCACTGTGCCGGCCTACTTCAACGATTCTCAGCGTCAGGCAACCAAAGATGCGGGCCGCATCGCGGGTCTCGACGTTAAGCGTATTATCAACGAGCCCACTGCGGCTGCCTTGGCCTACGGCATGGACAACCTCGAAGGTGACCGTACCATTGCCGTATATGACCTGGGTGGCGGTACTTTCGATATTTCCATCATTGAAATTGCGGAAGTCGATGGCGAGCACCAGTTTGAAGTACTGGCGACCAACGGCGACACCTTCCTCGGCGGTGAAGACTTTGACCTGCGCCTGATCGATTATCTGGCGAGCGAGTTCAAGAAAGACAATAGCATCGACCTGAAGGGTGATCCGCTGGCAATGCAGCGTCTGAAAGAGGCTGCCGAGAAAGCGAAAATTGAGTTGTCTTCCAGCCAGCAAACCGAAGTGAACCTGCCCTACATCACTGCTGATGCAAGTGGTCCCAAGCACCTTGTGGTCAAACTGACCCGGGCCAAGCTTGAGTCACTGGTTGAAGATCTGGTCCAGCGTTCACTCGAGCCTCTGAAAGTGGCCTTGAAAGATGCCGGCTTGTCGACCTCAGAAATCCAGGACGTCATTTTGGTGGGTGGTCAAACCCGGATGCCATTGGTTCAGGCAAAAGTGGCTGAATTCTTTGGCAAGGAAGCACGCAAGGACGTTAACCCGGACGAAGCCGTTGCCATGGGTGCCGCGATTCAGGGCGCTGTTCTGTCTGGCGATGTGAAAGACGTTCTGCTGCTGGATGTCACTCCGCTGACACTGGGTATTGAAACCATGGGCGGCGTAGCGACGCCCCTGATTGAGAAGAACACCACGATTCCAACCAAGAAATCGCAGGTTTTCTCAACCGCAGAAGACAACCAGACCGCGGTAACCATCCATGTGGTACAGGGTGAGCGCAAACAGGCCTCTCAGAACAAATCGCTGGGACGCTTCGATCTGGCTGACATTCCGCCTGCTCAGCGCGGTATGCCGCAAATCGAAGTTACCTTTGATATCGATGCCAACGGCATCCTGCACGTGTCGGCCAAAGACAAAGCGACCGGCAAAGAGCAGTCGATTGTTATCAAGGCCTCAGGTGGCCTCAACGATGACGACATCGAGAAAATGGTGCGCGAAGCCGAGGCCCACGCTGACGAGGACAAGCGCTTCGAAGAGCTGGTAACTGCCCGCAACATGGCTGAAGGTTTGGCTCACGCCACGCGTAAAACGCTGGCCGAAGCAGGTGACAAGGCTAGTGACGAAGAGAAGTCAGCCATCGAGGCGGCTCTGGCGGAAGTTGACGAAGCGGTGAAGGGCGACGACAAAGAGGCGATTGATGCGGCAGCCCAAAAGCTGGGCGAAGCGTCCAACTCGCTAGCCCAGAAGATGTACGCTGAGCAAGCGGGCGCGGCTGAAGCCGCTGGCGAGCAGCCTGATGGTGACGCTTCCAGCGCCGACGATGTCGTCGATGCGGAGTTTGAAGAAGTTAAGGACGACGACAAGAAGTAAAGCGTCTGACGTCAGACGTCTGACGGTAGACTACGAAGCGCCGGGCCTTGTGCCCGGCGTCTTAGCTTGGTTGGTAGTACGGACAAAAACATGTCAAAACGCGATTATTATGAAGTATTAGGTGTCGAGCGCGGCGCTTCTGAGCAGGAAATCAAGAAGGCGTATCGACGTCTGGCCATGAAAAATCATCCGGACCGCAACCCGGATGACGAGACGGCCAAGGCGCGTTTTCAGGAAGCCAGCGAAGCCTACGAAGTGCTTTCCGATGCTGAAAAGCGCGATGCATACGACCGCTATGGTCACGATGCGGTTAACGGTATGGGTGGCGCCGGTGCTGGTGGTTTCGGCGGTGGTGGCAGCTTCAGCGACATTTTTGGGGATGTGTTTGGAGACATTTTTGGCGGCGGTGGCGGCCGCGGTCGGGGTGGTCCTCAGCGCGGCTCGGATTTGCGCTACACGCTTGAAATTGATCTGGAGCAAGCTGTCCGTGGTACCACTGCCAAGATCAAGATTCCCACGCTGGTGGCGTGTGAGCCCTGCGACGGCAGCGGCGCCAAACCGGGCAGTAAGCCGGTAACGTGTACAACCTGTGGTGGTGTGGGTCAGGTGCGTATGCAGCAAGGGTTTTTCTCTGTTCAGCAGACCTGTCCGGCTTGTCACGGTAAAGGTAAAACCATTTCCGACCCCTGCACGAGCTGTCGGGGTCAGGGGCGTGTTGAGGAAACCAAAACACTGTCAGTCAAGGTGCCCCCAGGTGTGGACACCGGTGACCGCATTCGATTGGCGGGTGAAGGTGAGGCCGGCGCAGATGGTGGCCCCCCCGGCGATCTCTACGTGCAGATGGCCGTCAAGGCACACCCCTTGTTTGAGCGCGATGGCAAGCACCTCCACTGCGAGGTGCCGATTTCAATCGCTGATGCTGCACTGGGTGGTGAATTGGAAGTGCCGACCCTGGACGGTCGTGTAAAACTTAAAATTCCGCCAGAAACCCAAACTGGCAAGCTGTTTCGCCTGCGTGGAAAAGGCATCAAACCTGTTCGTGGCGGCGCTGTTGGTGATCTGCTATGCCGGGTGGTGATAGAAACGCCAGTCAATCTCAGCAAGAAGCAAAAAGAGCTGTTGGAAGAATTTCAGCGCAGCTTGGAAGGCGATGCTCACTCGCCACGACGCAAAAGCTGGTTTGACGGGGTGAAAGACTTTTTTGATGACTTGAAAATCTGATGGGCTAGGCCGGGGCGGAGGCGCGAAATCATGTGCGCCCCCCACTACCCGCCAATGGTAGGCCCTGCGCCTCGCTGCCAAGTACGTAAAACAGATACAATAACTCGCGAATTCAATCGACGGATATACCAATGACTACCCGAATAGCTGTAACCGGCGCCGCTGGCCGTATGGGCAAAACGCTGATCGAAGCCATTTCGCTGGCTGACGGTTGTGAATTGACTGCCGCACTGGAGCGTGCGGACAGTACCCTAATTGGCGCAGATGCTGGCGAATTGGCGGGACTCGGGCGCAATGGTGTTGCCGTGGCCGGTGACATTCATGAAGTTATTGATGACTTTGATGTGTTGATCGATTTTACCGTTCCGGTGGCGACTCTGGCCAATGCCAAGGCTTGCGGTGAGGCGAGCAAGAAGATGGTGATTGGCACTACAGGCTTTGATGAGGCACAAAAATCGCAGTTGGCTGAGTACACCAGTGCGATTGCCGTTTGTCAGGCATCAAATTTCAGTACCGGTGTGAACCTGTGCTTCAAACTACTGGAAATGGCGGCTGGTGTGCTGGGTGACGAGGTTGATATTGAGATCGTTGAGGCTCATCACCGGCATAAAATTGATGCTCCATCCGGCACTGCGCTCAGCATGGGGCAGGTGGTTGCTGACACGCTGGGAAGAGATCTTGGCAAGGTTGCCGTCTATGGTCGAGAAGGCCAGACGGGCGCCCGAGACCGGGAGACTATTGGTTTTGCCACCGTGCGTGGCGGTGATGTGGTGGGGGATCATACCGTATCGTTCTTTGCCGAGGGCGAGCGCGTAGAGATCACACACAAAGCCAGCTCCCGTATGTCATTCGCGCGCGGCGCTGTCCGCGCCGCCTCGTGGCTCGCCCAGCAGAATGCCGGTCGCTATGACATGCGCGACGTTTTGGGATTTTCCTGAGGTTGAATGGCTTGTCTGGGGTGCATAGGTTTCAATTATGAACCTTCGCCCAACGTGTTCTAGTTACCCAGCATCAGCATCAGCACCAGCACCAGCACCA
>JBFKDP010000027.1:0-20068 GCA_041619575.1 Litorivivens sp. | reverse complement strand
GCATCGGCTCGCGACTGGCCTCCAGCATAAACTGACGCCATGCCTTAAGCGCTCCCGAACTGCCGGTTAATCCCATGGGTTTGTTGTCGTCCCGGCCCATCCACACCGTGGCCACATAGTCACCGGAAAAGCCCGCAAACCAGGAATCGCGAAAATCATTGCTGGTACCGGTTTTGCCCGCTACGCGAAAATCACGGGGCAAGATATCGTAGACCGCCCGCCCTGTGCCCTCTCGCACGGTTTCTATCAAAGCATATTGCAGCAGGTGCACCGCATCGGCATCCAGAGTCTGGCGCGGCTTCTGTGGGTAGCGCGCCAGTAGTTTGCCCGCACTGTCTGTGACCGCATAGATGGCTCGCAAAGACTGAACTTGTCCGCCGGCGGCCAGCGTTTGATACATATGAGTCACCTCTAGGGGTGACAACTCAGCCGCACCAAGCATGAGTGCGGGGACCTCTGGCACCGGCCGATGAATACCCAGCTTTTTAAGCGTCAGTGCCACCTGATCTACACCCATTGCCAATCCCAGTTTGGTCGCCGCTAGGTTATAGGACTTGGCCAGTGCCTCGTGCAACATAACGCGTCCGTGAATTTCTTTGTCAAAATTGCTTGGCTGCCAGAGACTCCCGTCGGGATTGCGAACCGCAACCGGGCTGTCATCAATAAAACTCGCCAGCGTATATTCTTGGGGCCGCATCAATGCGGTCAGGTAAATGGCGGGCTTTACCAGAGAGCCGATTGGTCGCAACGCATCCAGCGCGCGATTGAAGCCGGCGTAGCGCGGCTGCTTGCCACCGATCACCGCAACCACGTCACCATTGTCCGCCGAGCTCACCACCATCGCTGCCTGCAGGTCTCTGTAGTCCTTACCAAAGCCGCTGAGCGTACTGGTTAAGGCTTGCTCTGCCCGGCGCTGAACCACAGGATCAAAGGGCGTAAAGATGCGCATGCCCTGATTCTGCAGGTCAGAATTGCGATAGTCGCGGCGCAACTGCCGCCGCACCAGATCGACATAAGCCGGGTAGACACCCTCAACCGCACTGCTTTTTGCAAGTTCCAGCGACTGTGCCTGCCAGCTCTCGAGTTGCCGGTCAGTCAGCCAGCCACGCTCTGCCAGTTCAGCCAGCACCAGATTGCGACGGGCCCGCGCACGCTCTTCATGACGCCAGGGATCATAGTAGGACGGCCCTTTCACCAGCCCCACCAACATAGCCGTTTGCGACAGGCTGAGTTCTTCCAGGGGCTTGTTGTAGTAATGCCGAGCTGCCAGCGCAAAGCCATGGATAGCGCGCGAACCTTCCTGCCCCAGATAAACCTGATTTATATAGGCCTCAAGGATTTCATCTTTGCTGTAATGCACTTCCAGCAAGACCGCCATCACCACTTCCTGGAATTTTCGCCAGAGGCTGCGCTCACGACTCAAGATCATATTCTTGACTAACTGCTGGGTAATGGTGCTGCCGCCCTGCACAGTTCTACCGGCCTTAATATTTGCCAACGCCGCCCGGGCAATACTGCGAGGGGAGATACCAAAGTGCTCGTAGAAATCCCTGTCCTCTACCTGCAACAGAACTTCTATCAGTATTCGCGGCGTTTCGCTCAAGCGAATCAACAGCCGGTCTTCGCGTAGGCTGGGGTAGATACCACCGATTACCGTAGGTTCGAGCACCACTTCTTCGAGCTGGCCGCCTCCCATGGCCTCCACCCGCGTCACGCCACGGTAACCAAAATGCACCAGCACCTTGTCGGCTCTGCGCTTATTGTCAGGAAAGGAAAAATCGCGGTAGTGAATGGCGAATACCGAGCCTTGCTGATAGTAGGTTCCGGGATAGCGCAAGCTGGAGTCACGCTCGTAGCCCAACAATTCCAGCTCCAGTTGCAGATCACTGGCAAGAATGGCAGCGCCGGGTGCCAATATCATCGGTCGCGCGAATACCTTAGCAGGTTGCTGCCAGCGAATATCATCAAAGGTACCGCGAACCCGGGCATCGCTGTAAATGATGAAGGCAAAGGCGATCACTGAAAGAATGACCATTGCCTTCACGATACCTGAGACGGTGATAAAGCGTCTGGAAATGCGTTTCTTGCTCGGTTTTTTAGTCTTAGCCATCGCGACAGTTTAGCAAGTAAGCGTTTGCAAAACGTTATGCAAACCGGATAATGCTGCAATTCTGATAATCAATCTGTGAATTCCTTATGAGCAAATACCACGTTTATGGCCTCGGCGCCGCCCTGGTCGATACTGAAATTGACGTTGTGGATGACGATCTCGCACAACTGGGCGTCGACAAAGGCCTGATGACTCTGGTCGATCGCGACCGTCAGGCGCAAATTCTCGCATCCCTTGAAGGCCACTTGGTACACGCAAAACAGGCCAGCGGCGGTTCAGCGGCAAACTCGATTATTGCAGCCAGCTATTTTGGTGCAAAAACTTTCTACTCCTGCAAAGTCGCCGACGACGAGCTGGGAGCATTCTATATGAATGACCTCAAGTCGGCAGGCGTGGATGCGGACTATCACCAAAAAAGCAAGGACGGCATCACCGGCACCTGCCTCGTCATGATTACGCCTGATGCAGAACGCAGTATGAACACCTATCTGGGCATCAGCGAAACCCTGTCAACGACCGAGCTCAATGAAAGCGCGCTGGCAGATTCCGAGTTCCTGTATATGGAAGGTTATCTGGTGACTTCGCCCACGGGCCGAGCCGCCGCGATCAAGGCCATGGAGCTCGCACGCGCCAATCAGGTAAAAACTGCGCTGAGCTTTTCAGACCCGGGAATGGTTGAGTTCTTCCGCGACGGTTTGCTGGAAATGGTCGGTGACGGTGTCGACATGGTTTTCTGCAATGAAGACGAGGCCCTGGGCTGGGCGAAGACTACGGATCTGAACACAGCCATTGAGGCGCTCAAAGGCGTCAGCAAACACTTCGCTATTACATTGGGCGCCAAAGGCGCACTGCTATTTGACGGCGAGCGCCTGATTGAGGTGGAACCCAACACGGTCAAAGCGGTTGATACCAACGGTGCTGGCGATATGTTTGCGGGCGCCTTTCTCTATGGGATCACCAACGGCATGGGCTTTGCTGAAGCGGGCCGGCTGGCAAGCCTCGCCTCGGCGGAGGTCGTGAGTAACTACGGCCCCAGACTCGCCGCAGAAAAACATGCGGAGCTACTGGCCAAGCTGGGCTAGAGGCAGACGGAGCGGACGCCTGAGCTCAGGCGTCCCAAAAAACCTCTATCTCAGAGTGAATGCAAGTAGCTTTGGATCGTTGAACAGTCGCTGCAAGGCAGCCGATAACACCTCATTAACCATCTCTTCGTTGCGCTGCCGTCCGGGCACAGTGGCATAGGTCTTGGTCGTTTTTACCTGATACCGGCCAGAGTAAGTGTCCCCGTTCTGGTGGGCTTCAACACGCAATACGGATTCCAAGGCCACATCAAAGCCAACAGCACTGGTTTCCGGGTCGCTGTAGCTCAGCGTATCTACAAACAGTCGAATATCAGCACTTGCACCTGGAGCCGCCTGAACTACATACCCCATATCGCGTAACTGACGGACGGCCGCCTCACGAATGGCCGCAGGCATATCGTTTGCCGGTGTGATCAAACTGGTGGATTTATACATGCCGCCACGGCTGCCAATCGTGTCCGACTCACGCGCATCCACCACTTCAACAGACAGAGTACGTCCTTCCCCAATATTACTTTTATTGGGTTCAAGTGTTGGCGCAATCGTTACCTGCTGGGGACTTAACGCACAGGCGGTAAGCAGCAGGGCCAACATTGACAGGAACAATAATTTTAAACGCATGGGCTTATCCTTGAGACAACAGTTCACGTAGATCAATCAGAGCGGCATTGGCGCGAGAAATATAGGAAGCCATCACCAAAGAGTGATTGGCCAACAGACCAAAGCCACTGCCATTCAAAACCATGGGGCTATACAACGTTTGCTGTGTTTGCTCCAGTTCACGAATGATTTGCTGCAGACTAACACGCGCGTTTTTATTTTCGAGTACATCAGCAAAGTCTTTCTCGACTGCCTTCAAAAAGTGAATCAGAGCCCAGCAGCCACCGCGCGCCTCATAGAATACGTCATCAATTTTCAGCCAGGGCGTTTTGATGACCTGATCCGCAGGTGCCTGAGTGGATTGGCGCGCAGAAACGTCATTGGCCAGATCCGTGTTCAAACGACGCTGCCCAACACTCGCACTCAAGCGCTGAGAAAGGCTGCCCAAACGGGACTCCACAGATGCCAACCAAAAACGTAAATTATCAGCTCGGGCATAAAACTGGGCCTGAGGATCATCCACATTGGCCAGCCGATCACGATAACGCTTGAGATATTTTATGCCGTCGCGATATTCAGACTCGGACGCGGGAACCGCCCAGCTGTTGTTGGAAAAATTGAAGCGTGGTTCGGCCTTCGCCAGTTCTGGATCCTCAGTCGATTGCGACTGGGAGCGACTGAAGCTCTCTCGCATTGCCCGAGCCAGCTCTCGAACCTGAATCAACACGCCGTATTCCCAGGCAGGCATATTATCCATAAACAGGCCCGGCGGCGTGATGTCGTTGCTGATAAAACCGCCGTTTTTGTCCAGCAGAGTTTCGCTTACTGCAATTAGCATATTGGTGGTGGCGGTCCCCACCACCACCGGCTGACCACCGCTGTTATACACCGGGATATTGTCGGGCTCACGGCTCCACACGATACCTAATATGACTACCAAGGCCAGATACAAAGCCAGAACTGCAAGCACCCACTTAAAGGTGTTTCTGCCGCCTAGCCAATCTTCGACGGCCTCTCTCCACTGCTGCCACTGCTCGGTTAACCAACCCGTCTTCATGCAGCAATCCCCCTAGAAAACACAATAAGCACCTCTATTTTAATTCTACTCGCATCTCAGTGGTGGCGGTGTTCGTTCACCACACTGACCACCGGAAATTCAGTGGCGACAGTGTCCCCATCTGCGCTGGTAAAATTAAGCCTAACACGATCACCTTCGCGCAGGGGGCTGGACAAACCCATCAGCATCAGGTGGAGTCCGCCCGGTGCGAACTCAAGCGAAGAGCCAGCTTCGACGGTAATCGATTCAAGTTTACGCATGGCCATCATGCCATTGCTGTGCTCGTGGCGATGAATTTCAATCCGCTCCGCCGCACTGCTTGTGACGACTGTAATCGTCCAGTCACTGGCGGTGGAATTATTCACGGTAAAAAATGCAGCCGTGTTTTTTTGCGTCGGCGGCAGGCCGCGGACAAAACCCTCGCTAAACTCTAGAGCGCTCACCAGCCCAGAGAACATCAAAAATAACAATGCGCCCAGCCATTGGGGCAACTTAAGATTACTATTGGACATAGACCAGCTTCGTTGATTTTCCTGCAAACACGTGCAGTTTATCGATTACAATGGGCTTTTTCGCGGAACTTCCTCATGCGTTGCACTCAAAGTACCGGCGACCATGATACAACTGCCGCAGCTCCTAACAAACCAGAAGGCAACGACCGGACTCAGCCATGCGATTACTCTTACAGTTTACCCTACTGTTCACGCAACTGCTGTGTCTGAGCACGCTAACCACCCCAGCCAATGCGGAAAACTGGGCTGGCAATAGCGGTCCCTTTGCCATCCAAGAAACCAGCTTTCTACCCGTCACCGAGGCCTATAATCCGGTTGTATCAGTCACTCAAGACGCTCTGAACATAAACTGGCAGATCGCTGACAACTACTACCTGTACCAGGAGAAGTTTGTCACCGAGCGGCACAGCGCAGGTCAAACCACAGCACTCGCGCACGATTACGGCGCTGCTATCATAAAGGACGACCCCTACTTTGGTGAAACACAGGTTTACTATAATTTTGCCAATACCACGCTAGCACTTGCCGACAGTAATACCTTTCTTCTCAAATTGACTTCGCAGGGCTGCGCAGACGCTGGCCTGTGCTACCCCCCTCAAGACTGGCTGTTCCGGGTTGATCCGGCAAAGGCTTTAGTCACAGAAATTTCTGCCCAAGCCTGGCGGGCGGCAGTTAATTCCAAAAGCTCTGCGCAAGCGACCACCAGGCCATTGCTCCTGATGATTGCTTTCGCCGCACTGGGCGGTGCCATTCTTAACCTAATGCCCTGCGTCTTCCCGGTACTCGGCCTGAAAGTCCTTAGCTTTACCCAAAGCAGTGACGGCAAAGCGGCAGTACACGGTGCAATTTACAGCGCTGGCGTCATACTCAGCTTCCTCGCCGTTGCCACCGCTCTAATCACACTGAAAAGTGCAGGGGCAGCCGTTGGATGGGGTTTTCAGCTCCAGACCCCCTGGTTCGTCGCTCTGCTGTCATGCGTGTTTTTTGTCCTTTCGCTGAACCTGCTTGGCGCTTTTGAAATCAGTCTGCTTGGGAATGCTCCGGGCCAGAAACTCAGTCAGCGCAGCGACTATACCGGCAGCTTTTTTACCGGCGTGCTGGCAACTATTGTAGCCACCCCGTGCACTGCGCCCTTTATGGGCACCGCTCTGGGCTTTGCCGCCACCCAGAGCGCACCGGTCGCACTCGCAATTTTTGCAGCCCTGGGGGCAGGTATGGCCTTGCCCGTCTTCATTTTGACGCTCTATCCAGCCGCATTGAAGTCACTTCCGCGCTCCGGCCCGTGGATGGAATATCTTAAGCAATTTCTCGCCTTCCCCCTGCTGGCGACCGCTATTTGGCTGTGCTGGGTAACGGGTCGGCAGACAGGCGCCGATGGTATGGCCATCACCCTGTTGGCTTGGCTGCTGCTTGGTCTCAGTATCTGGTTGGTCGGTCTTAAACGCCGACTGCCGCGAGTACTCGCGATTGCCAGTCTGCTGGCAGGCGCAGCGCTGCTGACAGGTGTGGCCGAGACAGCCAACGCCCCGAAAAATGCTCAAACACTCAAGGATGGTCGCGTTGCTTACAGCGAGGCACGCCTGCAGCAATTGCTCGACAATAAGCAGGCGGTTTTTATCGATGTGACTGCCGACTGGTGCATTACCTGCAAGGTCAATGAGGAGGTCGTCCTCCACACCGACGCGGTCAGCAGGGCTTTTAAAGAAAAGGGCGTTACCTACATGGTGGCAGACTGGACTCTTTACGATGAAGCCATTACCTCCTTGCTGGCGGACTACGAGCGCAATGGCATCCCCCTCTATCTACTCTACCTTCCGGGTGAAGCGCGCGCCCGCATCCTTCCACAAATACTCACTGAAAACACCTTATTGAAAGCACTTGCCGCCGCTCAATAATTGCCCACCGTGTTAACGGTGCTAACACTAAATTCGCCGAAATTAACAATAACTTCTTAAAACTCGCTGGAAATTTGCAGCTATTTTGTGGAAAATCCCCAATTCGCGTAGACGATTCTGCCGAACTAAGGCAGAATCGTAAAATAACCCGATAAGATACTGTTTTTAAACACTATGGCTTCAATACTCGTACTGCATGGCCCCAATTTAAACCTGTTGGGCACCCGCGAGCCGGAAATCTACGGTGCAATCACGCTCACCGAGATCAATCAGCAGCTGCAAGACGCTGCGACTGAGGCAGGCCACCACCTGCAGTTTTTGCAGAGCAATGCCGAATATGAATTGATTGAACGTATTCATGATGCCCAGCGCGAGGGTATCAACTTCATTCTGTTCAATCCGGCCGCATTTACTCACAGCAGCATTGCCCTGCGCGATGCTCTGCTGGCGACCGGCATACCGTTTATCGAAGTGCACCTGAGTAATGTGCATAAGCGCGAAGCCTTTCGCCAACATTCCTATTTTTCCGATATCGCCGTCGGTGTCATTTGCGGACTGGGGCCACAGGGCTACCAGTTGGCACTCGACGCCGCCATGGCGCAATTGAATTAACCCCTACGTCTACCCGGCATTTTAGAGAGTTCAACATGGATATTCGCAAAGTCAAAAAGCTGATCGAATTGCTCGAAGAGTCAAACATCGACGAAATTGAAATCAAGGAAGGCGAAGAGTCTGTGCGCATCAGCCGCAACTCAGGCACTCCGATGATGTACAACCCCCAGTATGCGCCGCCAGCCTACGCCCAGGCTCCTGCCAGCCCCGCACCGGCAGCACCTGCGGCTGCCAGCCCCAGTCCGGCAGCCGGAGAGGAAGACAGCGCCCCCAAAACCAACGGTCACGTTGTTAAATCTCCCATGGTCGGCACCTTCTACCGTGCGCCATCACCCGGCTCGCCAACCTTTGTCGAAGTGGGCCAACATGTTAAGGCTGGCGATGTTATCTGCATCGTAGAGGCGATGAAAATGATGAACCAGATCGAGGCAGACAAGTCCGGCGTGGTTGAAGCCATTCTGGTGGAAAATGCGCAGCCGGTTGAGTTCGACCAGCCGCTGATCACCATCGTTTAATCGCACCTAACGCTGCAATGACAGGATCAAGCCACACATGTTGAAGAAAGTAGTGATTGCCAACCGCGGCGAGATTGCGCTGCGAATATTGCGTGCGTGCAAGGAGCTCGGCATCAAGACCGTTGCCGTGCACTCTCAGGCCGACAAGGATCTGATGCACGTGCGTCTGGCGGACGAATCAGTCTGCATTGGTCCGCCGTCCTCCACCGAAAGCTATTTGAATGGCCCAGCAATAATCTCGGCGGCCGAGGTCACCGATGCCGTCGGCATCCATCCGGGCTACGGCTTCCTTGCAGAAAATGCAGACTTTGCCGAACAAGTTGAGAACAGCGGCTTCGTATTTATCGGCCCCAAAGCCGATGTCATTCGACTAATGGGCGACAAGGTCTCTGCCATTAAGTCCATGAAGCAAGCCGGCGTTCCCACCGTGCCGGGCTCAGACGGCCCCCTGACTGACGATGGTGAGCGCACTCAGGCCATTGCCCGTCGCATCGGCTACCCAGTCATTATCAAGGCCGCAGCGGGTGGCGGTGGTCGCGGTATGCGCGTCGTTCATAGCGAAGCGGCACTGCTCAACGCCGTATTTGTAACCCAATCCGAAGCAAAGTCAGCCTTTGGCGACGGCACGGTTTACCTGGAAAAATTCCTGGGGAATCCCCGACACGTGGAAATTCAGGTACTGGCAGACGGCCAGGGCAACGCCATTCACCTCAACGGACGCGACTGCTCCCTGCAGCGCCGCCACCAGAAGGTGCTGGAGGAAGCACCTCCGCCCTGTATTGATCAGGCTGCACTCAATGAAACAGCGGAAGCCTGTGTCGCGGCCTGCAAAAAGATTGGCTACCGCGGTGCGGGAACCTTTGAATTCCTCTACGAAGACGGCCAGTTCTTCTTTATTGAGATGAACACGCGCATTCAGGTCGAGCACCCGGTTACTGAAATGATCACCGGCATTGACCTGATCAAGTGGCAGCTGCGTATCGCCGCCGGCGAAAAACTGTCCATCAAACAGGAAGATGTTGTCGTCAAAGGTCACGCCTTTGAGTGCCGCATCAACGCCGAAGACCCGCGCACCTTCCTCCCGTGCCCCGGCAAAATACAGCACTACCATGCGCCGGGCGGCTTTGGTGTGAGGGTCGACTCCCACCTCTACAGTGGCTACACCGTTCCTCCCTACTACGATTCGATGATCGGCAAAATCATCACCTACGGAGAAGACCGCGACATAGCACTGGCGCGCATGCAGCACGCCCTCGAAGAACTGGTCGTCGACGGCATTCGCACCAACATCGATCTCCACAAGGACCTGGTGCGCGATGGCGAGTTTCGCAAAGGCGGCGTGAGTATTCACTACCTTGAGAAAAAGCTTCAGGACTAAGGCATGCGACAGAACCGGTGACGCCAAAGTGGCCACTAGCACTTTGGCGTCTCCCGCCGGACTCTCCCCCCTGATACAATTCCCCGCTTTCCCCCGTAGCGGAGTAATCAATGCCCTGGCTTCAATTATCCTTCGACGCTGATCGAGACAGTGCCGAAGCACTCGAAGACGCCCTGCTGGAACTAGGCGCGGCGGCGGTTACACTGCAAGACAATGCGGATCAGCCGCTCTATGAGCCAGGCCTGAACGAGCGTCCGGTCTGGAATAGAACGCGCGTCACGGGCCTGTTCGACGCCACCACCGACATGCCTGCCACTCTCACAGGGCTTGAGCCTGTCTACGGCCGGGCGCTGCCGAAACACCGCATCGAAATCCTTGAAGACAAGGACTGGGAGCGCGAATGGATGAACCACTACCAACCCATTCAATGCGGCGAAAGACTCTGGATATGCCCCAGCTGGCGCGAGCCTGTCGATAGCGAGGCCGTTAATCTCAAGCTCGACCCGGGCCTAGCCTTCGGCACAGGCACCCATCCAACCACCTTCCTTTGCCTGCGTTGGCTTGACCGCCAGGCGATGAACGTCGGCCATGTGATTGACTACGGCTGCGGCTCGGGGATTCTGGGAATAGCGGCATTATTGCTTGGCGCCGAGCGGGTGACCGGTATCGACAACGACCCGCAAGCGCTTGCCGCCACCCGCGACAACCTGCAGCGCAACGAGCTTAGCCCCGAGCGCCTTAGCTGCCACCTGCCTGATGACGCGCCGGCAGCCGAGGCTGACAAAGCCGACATTGTCGTCGCCAATATCCTCGCGGGGCCACTGGTCGAGCTCGCACCGAAGCTGGCATCCTACCTTGGACAAGGCGGCAGAATCGCTCTGTCCGGCATTCTCTCGGAACAGTCGCAAACCATAACCGAGCGTTACGGTCTCTGGTTTGAAGAAATCCAAGTCGAGGAAAAAGAAGGCTGGTGCTGTATTACCGGAATTCGGAATTCCACAAAAGCATAGAGATAACTTACACTTCCCTCCAATCTCATTTGACTCAGGAGTGCTCATGGCGGCCAAGGCCACCAGGTGCCCACACTGCCAGACCGTATTTCGCGTAACCGATGCGCAGCTGGAAACAGCCGGCGGACTGGTGCGCTGCGGCGCCTGCCTGGAAGTATTTACGGCTACCGAGCACTGGATCGAACCCAATGAGGCAGACATAACACCAGATTCAAGCGACGTCGTTGCCGACGAAGATGAGATCCTGTTCGACGACGACAATGGCCTGCCCGGGGGAGAGGACGAGACAGACAGCACTGCCGAGCCAATCATTGCCGGCACCCCCGCGGAGGAAGACTGGCCGGAGGTCGATGGTGGTGATACCTATGAAGAGGCTATCGTCGCCCCCTTTATCGGTGATGAGCTGCCCGAGCTCGACGAGCTCGATACCTTCGAAGAGCCTGATTTGAGCTACAACACCGCAACTTCAGACGCCACTCCTCATATAGAACCAGCCCTACCCCATGGCGAAGATAAAAGCGAAGGTGATGAATTCGACCAGCTGGTCTACCAACACAAACGACAGTTGCGGCTGAGTCGGCAACAGCTGGGCTGGAGCCTGCTCACTTTGCTGGCAGCCTTCCTTCTTGCTGCGCAGATCATCACCGCCAATTTCAATCGTATTGCCCAGTCCGACTACCGCCCGCAACTGGCCAACCTCTGCAATGTCATCAACTTTTTTGGTCGGGGCCAGCACTGCCAGTTACCACCGCCCCAAAATCTGGCACTGGTGAATTCGCGCGGCTTAAATATTTATTCACACCCCAAATTTGCCAATAGCTTGCTGGTAGATGCCTTGATTGAAAATCAGGCCGTATTCGCGCAACCCTTCCCTGTGATCGAGCTGGAATTCTACGATCAACACGGGCGAACCGTGGCCGCACGCCACTTCCAGCCATACGAGTATCTGGCCGGGGAGTTAAGCAATGCAGAACTGATGCCCAGCCAGCAGACCATTCATATCAATATCGCCATCCTCGATCCGGGCTCCATGGCCGTAAACTATGAAATGCGCTTTCACCCCGGCAAGGGCTGACAGGCCCCATATAAGCCAGCGTTATACTGGTTAAAAGATAAACACAAGTCTTTATCGACCGCGCGCAAGATAGTATGATTGCGCCTCATTTTTTCGCGAGTTTCCGCTGCTCCGCAGAACCAACCATGATCCGGATTGGGCACTTTACATTGCCGGGCAGAGCTGTCCTTGCGCCTATGGCGGGTGTAACAGATCTGCCCTTTCGGCGCATCTGTCGTCAGTTTGGTGCAAGCCTGACCGTTTCCGAGATGGTCATCAGCAATGCAGCCCTGCGCGACAGCCGCAAAACAAAGCTGCGCCTAGCCCATGACGATGTTGCGCCGCGAGCCGTGCAAATCGCAGGCGCCGACCCCGTCGAAATGGCGGAAGCAGCCAGATACAACGAAGAACTGGGCGCTGAGTTGATAGATATCAATATGGGCTGCCCGGCCAAAAAGGTCTGCCGACGCGAAGCGGGTTCCGCTCTGCTTCGCGACCCGGCACTGGTCAAGGCGATTTTGGAAGCAGTGGTAGGCGCAGTATCCGTGCCAGTCACCCTGAAATTTCGCACAGGCTGGTCACCGGATCACCGAAACGGGGTTGAAATCGCCAGTATCGCTGAAGATGCCGGTATTCAGTCCCTCGCGGTACACGGGCGAACGCGAGCTTGCCGGTACCACGGCAGTGTGGAG
This sequence comes from Litorivivens sp., assembly GCA_041619575.1. Taxonomy (GTDB): domain Bacteria; phylum Pseudomonadota; class Gammaproteobacteria; order Pseudomonadales; family Spongiibacteraceae; genus Litorivivens. The sequence goes on along the minus strand of JBFKDP010000027.1, from coordinate 7,551 downwards.
TACGACACGATTGCGGCCATTAAACAGCGTGTCACGCTACCGGTTTTCGCCAACGGCGATATCTGCAGCCCGCAGCAGGCCAAGGCGGTACTCGATTACACGGGAGCCGATGGTGTCATGATTGGTCGCGGAGCACAGGGGCGCCCCTGGCTGTTTCGCGAAATCAATCACTTTCTGGCGACTGGTGAACCGGCCCCGGCCGTGACGCAAACAGAATTTTGCACAACGCTGGAAGGCCACGTGCGGGCGCTTCACCAGTTTTATGGCGAACGTCAGGGATTGAAAATTGCGCGCAAGCACCTCTCGTGGTACTTGCAGGGCGCAGCGGGAACAGAATCAGTGCGCAAACACTTCAATGGATTGCAAAGTGCGGGCGAACAGTTAGATGCCATCCAGGCTTTTGCCGACAATTGGCAGCAGTATGAAACAGAGGAAATTGCAGCATGAACGCAAGCGCAGAAACAAAACTGGAACTGGTAGAAAATACCGGAACCGATACATTCGCGGCCATTGCCGAATCTCAGTCGCTTCGTGAAAACGTTGCGGTCGCGGTCAAAAATTACTTTGATCAGCTTGACGGCCAGGACGTCACAGATGTGTACGAAATGGTGTTGTCTGAGGTCGAAGCGCCCCTATTGGAAAAAGTTATGAGCTACACGCGCAATAACCAGACCCGCGCGTCTCAATTACTGGGACTGAACCGCGGTACGCTGCGCAAGAAACTTAAGAAATACGGTTTGCTATAAATTTTCACCACGCTTTATTAACCCACTCACGATCAAGGTAACTGAGCTTCAATGAGCACAGCAGAGAACCCGCGTCCCATCAAACGAGCACTTATTAGCGTCTCCGACAAAACCGGTATAGTTGACTTCGCCCGCGCCCTGAGCGATCGCGGTGTCGAACTCCTGTCAACCGGCGGCACCTTTCGTCTCCTTCAGAAGAATGACATCAAGGTTCGGGAAGTTTCAGACTACACCGGCTTTCCTGAAATGATGGACGGCCGCGTCAAGACACTGCACCCCAAAGTGCACGGTGGCATCCTCGGACGCCGAGGTACCGATGACGATGTGATGACCCAGCACGGCATTGCTGCGATCGATATGGTTATCGTAAACCTGTATCCCTTTGAGCAAACCGTCGCCAAGCCCGACTGCAGCCTGGAAGACGCCATCGAAAACATCGATATTGGTGGCCCGACCATGGTGCGCGCAGCAGCGAAGAATCATCGCGATGTAACTATCGTGGTCAATGCCAGCGACTATTCGCGTATTCTGGACGAACTTGCCGAGAACGATGGGGCCACTCGCCATGAAACCCGATTTGATCTTGCAATCAAGGCCTATGAACACACAGCAGCCTATGACGGCGCCATTGCCAATTATTTCGGACGTCTGGTTGAAGGCGGCAGCGACACCTTCCCGCGAACGTTCAACAGCCAGTTTAGCAAGCAGCAGGAACTGAGGTACGGGGAAAATTCGCACCAGCGCAGCGCCTTTTATGTCGAGAAAAATGCAGCGCCCGGCTCTATTGCCAGCGCCCGACAACTGCAGGGCAAGGAACTGTCTTACAACAATATAGCCGATACCGATGCCGCTCTCGAAACCGTCAAACTGTTTGACGAACCCGCCTGCGTCATCGTAAAGCACGCCAACCCCTGTGGCGTAGCCGTAGCAGCGAGTCTCAACGAAGCCTACGACAAAGCCTTTGCCACCGACCCTGAATCAGCTTTCGGTGGCATTATCGCCTTCAACCGCGAGCTTGACGCCGCGACCGCCAGCAGTATCTGTGAACGCCAGTTTGTGGAGGTCATTATTGCCCCATCGGTGAGCGACCAGGCCGTCGCTGTTGTTGCCGCCAAGAAAAATGTGCGGCTGCTCGCCTGTGGCGAATGGCAGCCTAGCGAAGCGGCTTTTGACTACAAACGCGTCACTGGCGGTCTGCTGGTACAGGACCGAGATCTGGGCATGGTCACGGCCAATGAGCTTAAAGTTGTCAGCAAGCGCCAGCCGACAGCCGAAGAAATTGGTGACATGCTCTTTACCTGGAAAGTCGCCAAAATGGTCAAATCGAATGCGATCGTTTACGGCAAAGATGGTCGTACCATTGGTGTTGGTGCAGGCCAAATGAGCCGCGTCAACTCGGCGCGCATAGCCGCAATCAAAGCCGAACACGCTAAGCTGGAAGTCAAAGGCTCCATCATGGCCTCTGATGCATTTTTCCCCTTCCGCGACGGCATTGATAACGCAGCCAGTGTTGGTATCAGTTGTGTGATTCAACCCGGAGGCTCTATCCGTGACGACGAGGTGATTGCCGCTGCCGACGAACATGGTATGGCGATGGTCTTCACCGGGATGCGTCACTTCAGACACTAGCAGAATGCCCAGACGCAATACATCTGCATCTGACGCAGCGGCTGAGCCGCTATAATATATGTTTTTTATGAGGGATTGCCGGAACCAGCATTGGACAGTGACATGTAAGTACAGACGCGTCACAGCAGTGTAATTTCGGCTTACACGTAAGGCAGACTATGAAAATTTTAATTATCGGCAGCGGTGGTCGCGAGCATGCCCTGGCCTGGAAGGCGGCGCAATCAGCCAGCGTCAAAAGGGTCTATGTCGCCCCGGGCAATGCCGGCACTGCTCGCGAAGCAAAGATGGAGAATATCGCCATCGACCCCATGGATTTTGAAGCGCTGGCCAATTTCGCCAAGCTAGAACATGTCAGCCTAACAATTATCGGGCCCGAAGCACCACTGGTTGGCGGTATCGTAGACTATTTCCAGAAACGCGGCTTGAGCTGCTTTGGACCAAGCAAAGGTGCTTCCCAGCTGGAAGGCTCAAAAGCCTTTACAAAGGATTTTCTTGCCCGGCACAACATCCCCACCGGCGCCTACCAGAATTTCACTGAAGTCGAACCCGCTTTGGCCTACATCCGCAAAATGGGCGCTCCCATCGTAGTCAAAGCCGATGGCCTAGCAGCGGGTAAAGGCGTCATAGTGGCAGAAACAGTCGCGCAGGCCGAGGAAGCGGTTCGTGACATGCTCTCCGGCAATGCCTTTGGCGACGCCGGATGTCGCGTGGTCATTGAGGAATTTCTTGACGGCGAAGAGGCCAGCTTTATCGTCATGGTCGATGGCGAGCATGTTTTACCCATGGCGACGAGCCAGGATCACAAACGGGTTGGTGATGGTGATACTGGCCCCAATACCGGCGGCATGGGTGCCTATTCACCCGCTCCCGTCGTCACGCCGGTCATCCACCAGAGAATTATGGATCAGGTTATCATGCCCACGGTACAGGGCATGGCAGCGGAAGGGCATCGCTATGTCGGTTTTCTCTACGCGGGGTTGATGATATCTGCCGAGGGCCAGCCCAAGGTGATTGAATTTAATTGCCGCTTCGGTGACCCTGAAACCCAGCCGATTATGTTGCGTTTGCGCTCGGATTTTATCGAATTGATTCATGCCGCACTGGATGGAAAACTTGACGAAACCAAAGCCCAGTGGGACGCTCGCAAGGCTGTCGGTGTAGTACTGGCGGCGGGTGGGTATCCGGCCAATTACGAAAAAGGAAAGGCCATCACATTGCCTCAGACGGATGGTGACAAAAACGAAAAAATATTTCACGCCGGAACCACGCTCGACGGCGACCAGGTGGTCACGAGCGGCGGTCGAGTGCTATGCGCCACGGCGCTCGGCTTCAGCGTGACCGAAGCACAACAGAAAGCCTACCAACTGGCTGAGCAAATCACCTGGGATGGTATCTATTATCGCAAGGATATCGGCTACCGGGCTATTGCACGGGAAAGCTAAAGCACTACTCTGGCTGCTGCTGTGCCTGCCAATGCTGGCACAGGCAGCTGACGTTTTTCGTCTCCCGGAAAGCCGCTTCGCCCAAAATCTATCCGATCACCTCGATATTCTGCTCGATCCTGCGCGCAAGCTTGAGGTCGGCGATTTCCACAGAGAAAACCACCCTTTCCAGGCTGCCTACCGTGGCGACCTAACTTTAGAGCTGGACCGCGGTCACTACTGGCTCCGCTTCGCCCTTGCTAACGATGGCGATAAGGAACGCCACGCAATCCTACATGTGCGGCCCTCACATATCGCACACGTAGAACTTTTTCGACACGGGAGTAATGGCGAGATAGCCCCGGTTGACAACGAGCCCGTGATTCGCAAACCACGCCTGTTTGTATTGACCCTGCCACCCAATAGTCAGCAGCTGTTCTACCTGCGCCTAGCAGGTGAAGGCAGCGCGCTTACGTCACTGGATTTATCAAACCTTACACCTTTCCTATTGTCTTTTCGCACAGAACTGTTCGCTAATGGTATTGGCATCGGCGTGCTGGCTATATTGTCAATTGCCAATCTCGCCCTCTTTATCTGCTTTCCCCGTGTGCGGATTTTCCTGCTACTGGGGCTCTATGCTGCTTGCAACCTCGCAACGATATCGGCGTCGTGGGGTTATTTCGTGGTCAATGCGCGGACGGGCTCGCCCTTTGAAAATGTTATTTTTCTTGCCCTGACCCATATCAGCATGGCGCTGGCTATCTTGATCTCTGATCTCTTCGAACCGGTAAACGAAGCTGGTCGACGCCGCTGGGCCCGGCTTATACAGCTGCTATTTACACTGAATATGATAGCCGCGATTGCCGGACTGAAACTCGATGATGCTCTCGCCACAACAATCATGTTTCTCCTAGTTGGCGGTTCAGCGATCATTATCAGTATTCGCGCGCTAGCCTCCTATCTCGCCAACCAGAACCCACTTAGCTTCAGCTACCTGTTTTCGCGTATCTGGATCATCCTCTTTGTTACCTTCGCAGCGCTGATTTACCACCGCGAACAAGCGAGCTTTGAGACCATCAATTTATTGCTTTTATTGGGAAGCGGCATGGAGGTGCTATTGTTATCCGTCATGTCGGCAGTACACAGACAAAGATCCCTTCTGAAACGCTTCGAACATCAGGCCCGAGTCAACAGCCTCGAAGCGGAGCTGCGCGGTCAGAGTGAAACCCTGCGCCGCATCAATCGCGGCATGCTTACGCCACTCAGCAGCATCTTCGGCATGGCAGATATGCTTCGCAATTCCGTGCTCACACACCAGCAAAGGGACTACCTCAACACCCTCAATGGAGCAAGCCAAGAACTATTGGGTATTGTTGAAAACCTCCAGAGCTACGACCCGTTGGCAACGCACCCCGCAACCACCCCCGAACTCATGTTCGACCTGCATGAACTGCTGGACGACATCGCCGAGGAAAATCGCAGCAGCGGCAGTGTGATCAAACTGAGCAAAGCCCGGTCACTGGAACAGTACGTGGTCGGTGACCCAGGGCGCCTGCGTCAATTGCTGGCACAACTGCCTAAAGTGTGCCGTGACTATCAGAGCGAACCCGGATTGACGTTACACGCACAATGGCAGGGGCAACTTCAGATCAGCCTCCAATATAAGGGAGAAAAGGCACTCAACCTTTTCAATGCGATGCGTGGTGATACCAGTGAAAATGAAGAGCCGCGTGCTGAACTTATCGCCAGGATAATCATCGCCCTTGGCGGAGATCTTCGTCTACGCTCTCAGGAGCGCAGGCAATTCATTGAAATCAAGATCCCCCTGACCCTGTGGAACCACGAGCAACAATTACCGCGGCCGCTGCAGCTAAAATCCCGGCGAATTCTGATCGTAGACCCCAACCGCCGTTTCGCCTTGCAGCAGAAAAAGCAGTGTGAGCAATGGGGCATGGTCGCCTTTATTGCGCACAACAGCAGCCAGGCGATCGCGCTGCATCGCAATCAATGTCTGCTACGCGCGCCGATCGATATTCTACTTATCAGCGACCACGATGGGCCCGCGCTCTGCAAACGTATCCACACTGACGCGCAAGAAGCAGAGCTCCCTGTTCCCGCCTGTATCTACCTGCTGGACAATGATTCGCACATTGTCGACGCGCCCCTGCCCTACCGCCTGATGAGCAAACCCTCGGCGAGTTTCACCCTCAAGCGACTGATCGTTGAACTGCTGACTCACGAAGTGCGACACACGGCCGTATCAAGCGCCTCGGCAGACCTGTAAACCGCCGTAAAATGGCCTTTTCCGTCAGCTATCGCTACACTTGAGTTCCATTTGGAGTAGCCAATGACACGCCGATTTTCCACCATCGATCGCTTACTGATGAACGCCGACCGAGGCCTAAAAACCCTCATTCCTGGAAGTGCATCGCCGCGCCGGGACAATCCCGCCGAACAGCTGGGCAATGTAGAAATCAGTGAAGACGGTCGACGCCATACAGCCGGGTTGATGCGCATCAATCATACCGGCGAGGTCTGCGCGCAAGCTCTCTATCATGGACAGGCATTGACGGCCAAAGACCCGGAAGTCCAATCGACCATGCAGTCGTCAGCCGATGAAGAAATTGACCACCTCGCCTGGTGCGAAAAACGCCTGCGCGAACTGGACAGCCATACCAGCTATTTGAACCCACTGTTTTACAGTGCTTCTTTCGCCATAGGCGCGCTAGCGGGAATGATGGGCGATCGAATCAGCTTGGGGTTTGTCGCTGCAACTGAAGAGCAGGTCTGCAAACATTTGCGTGAACATCTTCACCAATTAGCACCTGGCGACGACAAGACGCGTGTTATTTTGCAGCAGATGCTCGAAGACGAGTCAGCTCACGCCAGTAAGGCCCTTGAAGCCGGTGGCGAGGATTTCGCTCCCGGCATCAAACAATTAATGACTTTGGCATCCAAGGTTATGACAGGCTCCACTTACTACGTCTAAGCCGTTTGCGGCCTAGTCACGCGAGAAACGCAAGCCGCTAATCGGCGGATGGTAGATGATCTGGACCGTATTTCCATCCGGGTCAGCGCAGTAAAAACTGCGCGCGCCATCGCGGTGGGTGCGCGGTGCAGATTTTGTCCTGACACCTTCCGCCTTCAAAAATTCATACCAGGCATCAACACCTTCCATCGTGTCAATAATAAAGCCGATATGATCAAGGCGCTGCGCTGCGGGGTCGCGTGCAGCCCCCTTATAGCGGTGTAACGCCAGATTATCGTTGCCGGAGCACAGGTAGCTGTTGTCTGCGTCAGGCTGCCATTCCAGCGCCATCCCCAGCAATTCCTGATAGAAATGCAGGCACTCGTCGTATTGTTCAACAAACAGTGCAACGTGGCGCAGCCCTGCCGTAGGCGCGGGTCTCTTCACTCGCCAACCTCTGCAATTTCGTAACTGTGGCTAACTTCAACACCAGCCTTTTCCATCATAATCGAAGCCGAGCAGTATTTTTCCGCCGACAATTCTACAGCGCGCTTTACCTGCGCCTCTTTTAAGTTCACGCCGCTAACGCGAAATTTTAGATGGATTTTCGTAAATACTGCCGGTACCGCATCCGCCCGCTCAGCCTCAAGGTCCGCAACACAGCCGCGTACATCCTGACGGGATTTGCGCAAAATACTCATAACATCGAAGGACGCGCATCCGCCCATACCGAGCAACAACATTTCCATGGGGCGCGGGCCCCTATTTTGACCACCGTGGTCTTCCG
>JBFKDP010000026.1:0-20187 GCA_041619575.1 Litorivivens sp. | reverse complement strand
GTGCCTTGTGGATTGCGGCCGTTTTCGCAGAAGTTTTCATTGATTGTGCTTACACTGCTCACGGCCACACTGATATGAGGAATACCTGCGAGAATCAGCTCTGACGTGGCTGTGCCCAAAGGTGCATGGATGGGCAAATTGCCGCTACCGTGGGCAGCGCCCACAGGGCCGTTGGGCACTGGTGTGATCGGGGTAACCGCGCGCTCGGTAAAGTTATCCCGCACGCTGGCAAATGCCGGGTTGGACTGTGGGGCCAGTACCTGATCCGCAGGCAAAGTGACGGAATCGCCGTCGTCACCCAGTGCAAAACAGACACCGGCTTCTGCGCCCTCGTTTTGAACACCACGCAGGTTGTGTTCAAACCAGGCAAAGGTATCGTACTCGCAGCTACCCTCTCCGGAAGAGGGTTTGTCAGGTGATTGCACAACGGGTAATACATGACCCAGAGGCTGTCCGTGGTGGGTTTGAATGCTGACATCGGCGCCGGCCGCGGTCAGGCATTGCTGGTTCCACCAGACTTCGTTGAAGTCGAATAATGTGTCGATCATGCCGTGGCTCAGCAGAACCTTCATACCTTCGAAGTAACGATTGGGCTCAGGGGCTGAAACCAGAAATGAGCCGATTCCCGGACGACCGTCCTCGAGCTTGTCGGGCACGTTGTAGCTGCCATTCGCATCGAGCATGGGAATCTGGTCATCGTCCTGAGAATAGCTAGGGTAGGGCATAGCCGGCAGGGCATTGGCTGCGCACCAGTAGCCCAGGCCTCGGTAGTGAAACCAGTCCAGCGAACGTCGCGGCCATTCGTTGGTTGTCAGGGCTCGCACCAGCGTTTCTTTGGTAAAAGGGTCCTGGCTGTACTGTGTTGGCAGAAAGTTGCTGGGGTCATCCTGCAAGGCTTGCAAGCCGGCAGCGTTGCCCTGCGCTTCGCCAGCGCCAGCCAGTACTAGGCCCCAGGCACTTTTCACGACATCGCCGGGATTAAGGGAGTTTCGCAAGTCGTGCCAGGTAATGTCCGGCGCAATGGCGTCCAGACGTTTCTTTTTGTCAGTTGCCAGCAAGGCCAGCTGGAAACCGCCGCCATAGCTGGAACCCTGAGCACCGACGACAAGATTTGCGCCGTCGGCAAGGCTGGTAGCGTCTAGCGGGCGCGCAATAAACTCACCGGTAGACTCGTCACGCCAGGCGAGGAAGTCGAGATTTTTTTCCGCCCAATCGAGAATTTGATTGAGGTATTGTCCTTCAAAATCAGGATCCATAGCGCGCACGGTGCCGGTGGAGCCACCGAAGCCGCGGGGGTCCCAGGAGATAATCGTATAGCCGGCATTAATGTAGTTGCGGAAAGCTTCAGGGTCGGTTTCCCTGGGCAGGCTGTAGCCCGGGCCGTGCATCATCAATGGGTGGGCGCCACTTTGGCGATTGTCGCAATCGAAATTGGCGGGTTCCAGAATCTGGAAGGTGACCTGCTTGCCGTCGAATGTGGGCAGAGTGACTTCAATACTTTTATTGCCTTCAAGGTTGGCATTCAGTTCACAGGAGGCAAAGGCAATTTCAGAAACGGCGCAACCGGTTGAGTTGGTTACCTCGCCGTCGGGTGTGGTGGCACATTGATCGCGGTTATCGCCGACGCCATCGCCGTCAGAGTCCTTGTTTTCGCGGTCATCAAGCGGGAAAGCATCGTCATCGTCTTTCACGTCGTCGTTGTCATCATCATCATCGGCATTGTTGCCGATACCGTCGCCGTCGGTGTCAACGGACTCATCTTTATCTAGCGGGAAGGCATCGTCTTCGTCTTTCACGCCGTCGTTGTCGTCGTCATCATCGGCATTGTTGCCAGTGCCGTCACCGTCGGTATCCGTTGTTTCACTGTCGTCCAGTGGGAAGGCATCGTCTTCGTCTTTGACACCGTCGTTGTCATCATCATCATCGGTATTGTTGCCGGTACCGTCGCCGTCGGTGTCAACGGACTCATCTTTATTGAGGGGAAAGGCATCGTCGGCGTCTTTAACACCATCACCATCATCATCGTCGTCTGCATTGTTGCCGGTGCCGTCACCGTCGGTGTCCGTTGTTTCAGTGTTATCCAGAGGGAATGCATCTTCGGTATCGGCTACGCCGTCGTTGTCATCATCGGTGTCACAGGCATTGCCCAAGCCGTCCTTGTCTGTGTCGAGTTGATCGCTGTTTGCGTCTGCGGGGCAGTTGTCCTCGCCATCGCCAATGGAGTCACTATCGCTGTCTGTCAGGAGCGGATCTGAACCGGCAAGCTGCTCGTCATCGTCCAGAAGGCCGTCATTGTCATCATCGCGATCGCAGGCGTCGCCGCGTCCATCGCTGTCTGTGTCTGCTTGCTGTGGGTTGCTGACCGCTGGGCAATTATCGAGGGCATTGGTAATGCCGTCGCCATCGGCATCTTGATTTCGGGCCGCATCGTTCTCGCAACCGTCGTTTGCAACTGCTGTTGTGCTGCTGTTCGGGCAGTTGTCGGCGCTATTGCTGACGCCATCGTTGTCGTCATCGGCGCCTTCGTCATAATCGAATTGACCGTCTGCAATATCCTTTTCACTGGCGAGCCGGTGACTTCTGGCGGTAGCAAGGTCCGGAATAGTACGCGAACCGTCACCATTGGCGGTGCGGGTAAAGGATTCGAGGGCGCTGCCGTCAAAGTTGGCAAAATCCACAGTGTCAGTGTAGGCGGCGGCGGCTTCGCGCACGGCAAGTGCTATTTCATTGCCGTTGTTGGGGTTGCCGTCTTTGTCCAGCGCCAGAAAAAAGCGTGTTAGGTTGTCGGCAACATCACTATTGCCTGCAGCGAGTAAGGTGGGTGTGATAAAGAGCGTGCTGGCATCTGTTACTACAGCGCCAAGATTGATATTGCCGATAAAGAACTCAATGGTTTCTCCCGGCAGGAAATTAAATTCGCCCTTGGCGTTGGTGAAGAAAACGTCTGTGCCACCATCGCGCCTGTAGGCCAAACCTTTAATTGGGCCGTCAATAATCTGACCTGTCTGAGTGGTGGTGCCTCCACCGGCGCTACCTCCTGAGCCACCGCTACCTCCTGAGCCACCGCTACCTCCGCCGCATGCGGTCAAAACGAGGGTGAGAAAAACTACGTACAGGCGGGAATTCATAAGCTTCATGCTTAAACCTCAAAGACAGTAATCGTTGCTCGCACACAGGCCTGCGACTCCAGTGGGGGGAGGGCGATTGCAAATGTGGCGATCTTATTATTTGAGAACTCTGTCTATTATTATGATTTGACAGGCTAAAAAATAAGCAGAGTTGACAGTGTTGATATCTTACACAAGTTATCAAGCAACGCAATTCGTAACGCAGAAATGGTGAGAAAGTACTTTAACGGTCTAAGTATTCGTATTTCATTAAATAACAAATAGTTACAGTGGTTTTTGAAGGTGAAGAATGCTTATTGTTCTGGCTTTGCGGGGCTGTGTTCGAAATAGAATGCGAAGTGTTTCCGCAAGTCTTCAGGCTTGACGCCAAAGTCACGCTCCAGGTGATAGATCACGCGGCCCTCTTTGCCGCGGGGGTGGTCTGCGAGGTACTGGCTGAGGGCTGTATTTGTTTCATCAGTAAATTTTAGGTCGGCTTTATTGTAGATTCTGCGGATCATGGCGAGGTCATCGGCCATAAAGTCGTGGAAGGGCACGTCGATAGATTGGGCATCGTCGAGGGCGGGTCTGTCCTGCAGACAGCGATTCAGCAAGGTGCTGATTCGTTCGCGCCAGTAATCGAGTAATTCATAGGCGATCACCTGGCGCCGGTTGATGCGCTGTCCATAGGCAAGCATAGTCACCGCAGACTGAATTACCGCTACGGGATCACGGTGGGTGACAGCAATGGTGGCATCGGGAAAAGTGGCCTTGAGGACGGGCAACTGCTCCATATGCTGGGGGCATTTTAAAACCCAGCGACGTGCTTGATAGGCGGAGCCAAGTCGCTGTTGGTCCTGCCACTGCAGGATTTTCAGAACGGTTTTCAAATACTGGTAGTGCGGAGTCTGGTCATTGCGGAGGTAGTGATCTCGCCACCGTGGCGAATGGCTGAGCCACTCAAAATTGTAAGAAGCAAAGTCTGGCCCCATTAATTCCAGTTCCTCGTGAATATGTTCCGGGTTCATCGGATGCATGGCAGCGAGATAGGGTGTCATTTGTTGCATCATCTGCCACTGTTCCTGGCAGCGAATAAAGCGGGGGTCGTGCTCATCGTGGCTAGCGGCTTCGCCGGGCATGGCGACGGGCTCGTAGGACTCCCACAGCGGCAAAGATCGCAGGCGCTTATCGGCAGCCATTAGGTTAAGCAAGTGTGTGGTGCCGGAGCGGGGAAGCCCGGCAACGATGATCGGCCGCTCGATCTTCTGTTCGTGTATCTCGGGATGGCGTTGCAGCAAATCGTGAATCAGCAGGCGGCTTTTGGCAAAGCTTAGTAGCTTATTACGCAGCGACAGGCGGCCAATACCGGTCAGGCCATTGTCGTTATCCCACTCGTCAATTAGTAAGTCCAGTCGCGTGATAAAATCATCGGCACCGAAATCATTCAGGCCCGTGGCCTCGCGTGCTTCGACGAGCAGCTTGTCTCGGTCAAAGTCGAGATCCAGAGTTTCACCGTAGTCAACGGCCGCGCGCTGCATCTCTGTCAGTACGGGGCTGGTCAGGTCGCTGATATCGATAGGTTTACCCATTATTGCTGAGCTTCCTTCAAATGGGCTGTGAATTGTGCAATCTGGTGGTTCAACCAGCCGGATTCCCAAAAATTGTCCTGCTCGGCGCGATCCAGTAACGCGTGGTGCGCGTCGATGGCCAGCTTCAGCGCGCTTTGGTGTGCTGGGTCACCCGCCAGAACGGCCTCGGCAAAGTGTAGGGCGTGCTCGGGTTTGTCGTTCTCCAATGCAGTTTGCCCTTTGGCGACAACCTTGTCGGCGCCGGCCAGGGCGACAAGATCGGGATAAATATCCTTGGGCAGCGTCGGGTAAAGCTCGCTGGTTGATTGGGCTTTAAACCAGCCCATATAGCTTTCCCAGATGGTGCGCACGGCCCAGCTAACCTTGCCGTAGCCCTGTCCGATATGGAGCTCCGAGGGAAGTTGAATCTCGCGCATCAATTGATAAATGGATTTTCCGTCATTCATACCCGCCAGCGTTTCGCGGTGGACGTAATCCACAGCGTCATGCAGGCGTTTGAGGCTTGCCTCAATCAGCTCTTCGCCGACGATTGGCTCGAAATGGCCGGTTATCAGCATTGCGGGTTTCAGTGCCCTGACCGTATTTACAGCGTCGAGGTAGGGTTCGACAAAGCGGTATTTGTCACCGCGAATCGTGTTCAGGTTGGGGAAGTGGGGAAACAGCGGGCCAAATACGTTGCCGCTAAAAAGAATCCGGTGCTGCGGTAACCAGACAACAGCGCTGTCGATGGTTTCGCCGCCGGGTGCGCTGATCACCTCAAAATCAATGCCACCCAGCGTGAAGCTGTAGGATTCGTCAAAAAGTACGTCGGGCTCTGGCCTATCTTGTATCAACAGGTCGGGATTATTCTCAATGGCGGCGACGCTCTTATCGATGGTCTTTTTGAACCAGATATAGGCTTGCGAGATTCTGACGGTGGCGATGCGTTCGTCATCTTTCTGACAGGCCAGGTTGTTGCGCTGGGCAATGAGCTGGGTGCTGTCGTCCCGAAAGTGGTTTACCCCTCCCACGTGATCAACATGACCCTGGGTGAGCAGAATGTAAGGGGTAGGGCCTGGGCAAATCTCGTCAAAGAGCTTTTTGTGGGTCAGCGCCTCGAAACCCATACCGGTATTGATGATGACGCGACCTTTATCCGTGACCACCATATAACTGTTGGAGGTGCCGGAGGACTGGTAGATAAAGTCATTGATGCGGGTGGCCTGGGTTTGGCAGGCCGGCTCCATGGCGGCAAAGCCGGGGCGCTGATCGATAAGCTCATCTACGGTGGTCATGGTGTACTCCTTGATAATGCAAGCTTTTATAATACGAACGTATTAATAAAGCAAATAAGGGTCCTTCTGACCACAGGTGGCCAGAGGGCAAAACGTCGTGTAATAACGTTCTAGGAGACTGGGGTTTGGTCCATTTGGGTCATTTTGAGGGTGGCTGTGGAGCTCAGTACCACCCGGTCGCCAACGCTGAGCGTTGCGCGCACAAAGGCCATGCGCCGCGTTCTGCGAATAAGTTCACCGCGACCAATTAATAGCTCGCCAGCTTCCGCGGACGATACAAACTGATTGTCACAGGTCAGTGTCAGGCAGCCTTCCTGGGTGTTCTCAATCGCACTCAGGCAGAGGGTATAGTCGGCAAAACACATAAGCACCCCGCCGTGAGCAATACCGAACATATTGCAGTGGTGCTTATCGAGTCTGAACGCTGTTTCGGCCGTGGGTGCTAGCGATTTGCAGAAAAACGGACCGACGTTATCTTCGGCGGGGTCGCCGGGCCAGTGCTGAAACTCAGGTGGAATATCAAAGTCTTCTGGTTTGAAACTGCTCATGGTTCTCCCTCATGTAGATTTTTATTCTCGCACAGCGAGCACGAAAGAGCAGTGCCTCCGAGATCAAGAGTGCCTCTGATAATAGCTGATAGGCATTAGATTGAATTGCCTCCAATTTGCTAGACACCTTTCAGGCATAGTTTTGCCGGCACTGTTTACATCGGTTGACTACACGGGATCGATACGTATGGGCAGGCCATCCGTCGGGAATTGAATAGGCACGGAGTTGTACTGCATTTCATACCCGTCATCGACGTTGATGCGGTGGCCTTTGAGTAGGTTAAACAGAAAGAGTTTGACCTGTACTTCCGCAAAATTCAGACCGATGCACTTGTGGTGGCCGCCGCCAAAGGGGATGTATTGGTAGAAATGCCGTTTATGTTCTGCGCGCTCCGGTGAAAAGCGCATGGGGTCGAAGGTGTGGGGCTCGGTCCAGTATTCTTCGAGATAGTGCGTCATCAGGGGCGAAATGCTGACGCCTGTGTTCTTCGGGATGTGGTAGCCCATGATATCTGTTTCCGCGATACAGCGGCGGGGGATGGCAGGTACGGGCGGGTACATGCGCAGCGACTCTTTCATGGCGAGCGCGGTCAGCTCAAGCGATTGCAAGTCGTCGTAGGACAAGCTGTCTTTGCCGGTTGCAAGAAATTCAGCGCGCAGGCGGTCTTGCCACTCCTGGTTTTTAGCCAGCAGGTAGATCATCGAACACAGGGTGCTGGTGGTGGTGTCGTGGGCAGCAAATAGCAGAAAAATAATGTGGTCGCGCACCGCTTCATCACTCAGGAGGTTGCCCTCTTCATCACGCGCGTGACAGAACTGGGAAAAGAAATCCTGACTCTCTGTCGCCCGCTTTTCAGCGATGGTCTTGTGAATAAAGTCTTCCAGTACTTTTCGGCCTTTGAGGCCGCGCCGCCACTTGGTGCCGGGTAGGGGTACCTTAAACCAGGCCATTGAGGCTTCCATGGCGTGAATAAAGCCGCGATTGATGGCGTCGGCATCTTTACCCATCTCGACCCCCAAAAAGACTTGGGCTGCAGTATCGAGTAGGAGCGCCTTGATGTTGTCTTTAAAGCCGAAAGTTTGGGCCTTGGGAAAGTCTGCAACGCCCTGTTGCAACCGTGGATTCATCACGTTCAGGTAGCCCTGTATTGCATCTTTTTTGAACGCGGCCTGGAGAATTTTGCGGTGGAAACGGTGCACGTCGAAATCGCGCAGCATCAGGCCATTGGGAAAGAGTCGGTCGAGTAGTGGGTCCCAGGCCTTTTTGGACGAAAAAATCTTGTTCTCGTCTTTCAGGACAATTTCGTTGCCGATTGGACCGATCAGCGACACATTTTTTTGTAGCAACGAATTGCTGCGAAAGATGTGCCCATATTGTCTGAATTTCCGCTCAACCAGACCATGGTAGTCCCTCAGGAATTCAAAGGTATCGCCCAGTATGGGCCAGGCGCCGCTGTCACCGGGAATGTGGTCAATATCGCGGCAAGAATCGCGGGGCAAATCCAAATAGTCTGTTGAATGACTCATCGCTTACTCCTTGGTAAGTCTTTTTCTGGTTTACACCAACCGTGGAACAGCAGATCGATGCTCTGTTGTATGTAGTTCTCGATAAAACCTGCAACGGGCTCGGCAAATGGGTTCGCTCGATTGCCGCTGAGTTTTGCGTAGAAGGGTTGTTGAAGTATCGGCGCTAGCGCAGATTGCACCGCAAAAAACAGGGTTTCGATGGCGATGGGCTTGATGCGCCCAGTGTGCTCGACCTTTCTGACTAGCTCGGCTATGACGCCCCAGGCGCCCTCGAAATGGCGGGAGTAGATGTAGTCGAGTCGCGGACCGCCGCTGATGGCTTCCTGCAGGCAGATGTGGTGAATGGGCGGGTGTTCAATGGCGCTAGCCAGGTAGATGCGGATGGCTTCGCGTAAAGCATCCAGTTCGTCATGGCTGTCGTCGATGCAGGTCAGTGCGGACAGCACTTTGGCCGTTGTGCTGCCGGCGAGTTGATCGACCACCGCCTTCCATAGGGCTTCTTTTGAATCAAAGTAGTGATGAAAGAAGGTGTAGCTAACTCCAAGCTCTGTTTGCAGCTTGCGCAGGGAAACGCCCTCATAGCCGTCGCGTGCAAAGATGGCGGCTGAGGCGTCCAGCAGTTGCTCAATGGATAAAGCGGGGGCCTTGGACTTTCGGGGTCGCCCGCGGCCTCGGCTGGCTACTATGGCATTTGCCATGAGTGTACTCATTAATTAAACGCGTGTTAAAAAATAAACCGGGGCTTGAATGACTGTCAAATTATTTTGTGCGAGCGTGTGCAGTGTTCGACACCTTGGACGGTAACTTCATGAAAAAAAATATGCGACACGCCTGTTTCATTGACGCCAGAATGCGTGTGTGAGACTGACAGTGATGCTGAACGTTGCCCCTTTTGCTTCTTCAGCAATTGCCTGATATTGGTGTATTTTTCACGGTGTTTGCTGGTGTAATACCTTGCATTGTGAAAAGTGTGAAATCGACCGTTAAATTTCTGCCCGGTGTTGTGTTTCAGTGCGCCCTGAATTCTGACGAATACAGGGAGGAAATATATGGCATTTGAACTAATGCCCTTACCCTATGCACAAGATGCACTTGAACCGCATATTTCACAGGAAACCATTGAGTATCATTACGGCAAGCACCACAAGGGCTATGTCACCAAGCTCAACAAGGCGCTTGAAGATCATCCTCTCGCCGGTGAGTCACTGGATTCCATCATACGCCAGGCAACAGGTGGCCTTTTCAACAACGCTGCTCAGGTCTGGAATCACAACTTCTACTGGAAGTGCCTGAGCCCGAACGGTGGCAAACATCCAAGTGGGTCGTTGGTGAGTGCGATCGATAAAGCCTTTGGCTGCTTCGACAGCTTTTGCGAGCAGTTTACCGAGGCCGCCAAAGGCAACTTCGGCTCGGGATGGACCTGGCTGGTAAAAAACGGGGATGGCAAGCTGGAAATTATCAATACGGACGACGCCGATACTCCGGTCGCTTGTGATGGTATGGCCCCCTTGCTGACGGTCGATGTCTGGGAGCACGCCTACTACATCGATTACCGCAATGCCCGGCCTGACTATTTGAAGGCTTTCTGGAAACTGGTTGATTGGGACTTTGTCTCTGTGAACTATGAGCATGTTTAGCAAATCGCCCGGGGTTTCCCGGGCTGATGTCCACCACAACAATCATTACTGTCACACTATGACGGTGACAAGCGGATCCTAGTCAAATCCGTCTCAGCCGAATGCGCGTATCACTCAGACCTTTTTCAAATTTGGTTATACTCAGGCATTGGCGTTTTCTAGGAGGTAAGTGAGTGAGCGACAAACAATCGGCTTCGTCAAACGGCACTTTTCAGGATGTAGAATCGGCTGGTGGTGTCTTCCTCATGCTGTCAGCGCTGCTGGCCATCATCTGTGCGAATACCTCTCTGAATTATTATTACGACATGTTGCTGAGCACCCCGGTTGCGGTGCAGGTTGGTGCCCTGGTTATCGCAAAGCCGCTGTTGCTGTGGGTAAACGATGGCTTGATGGCCGTCTTTTTTTTCCTGGTAGGTCTCGAGCTCAAGCGCGAACTGCTTGAAGGTGAGCTGGCTGACAAGCGCAATATTGCATTGCCTGCTATTGGTGCGGTTGGCGGGATGGTCTTTCCCGCACTTGTCTACACTTTCTTTAACTATGACAACGACGTTGCCATGAAGGGCTGGGCGATTCCTGCCGCAACTGATATAGCCTTTGCGCTGGGGGTCTTGGGTCTTTTAGGTTCGAGGGTTCCTGTTGGTTTGAAAGTGTTTTTGACGTCGCTGGCGATTTTCGACGATATTGGCGCCATTGTCATTATTGCGGTTTTCTATACCTCCAAAATTTCGTTGTCGGCCCTAGTGGTGGTCGCCTTCTGTCTGCCGCTGCTGGCTGTGCTGAACCGCAGGGGCGTTGAGTCGAAAAGTGCGTATATATTTATCGGTGTGGTGATGTGGGTCGCCATGCTGAAATCCGGTGTGCATGCAACGCTGGCCGGCGTTGTGCTGGCCATGTTTATTCCGCTCAAGTCAAAAGCGTCCCCCGACAACTCGCCACTGAAAAGTCTCGAGAACGACCTGCACCTGGTTGTCGCTTTTGCGATTCTTCCCTTATTTGCCTTTGCCAATGCGGGTATCAATCTGACGGGGGTCGGTCTTGAGGAGGTCATGCACGACGTCCCTGTGGGAATAGCGCTGGGACTGATTGTGGGTAAGCAGGTCGGCATTTTTGGGCTGTGCGCACTGGCTATTAAAATGGGGCTGGCGAAATTCCCGGCGGGTATGAACTGGTTGAATCTTTACGGAACAGCGGTGCTGTGCGGCATTGGTTTTACCATGAGCCTGTTTATCAGTTCATTGGCCTTTGAAGAAACCGATGTGAACCTGCTGTTTGATGATCGTCTGGGTATTATCGTCGGTTCGGTAGTGTCGGGCATTGCCGGCTATATTCTGATTCGCTTCAGTCTCCGATCTCAGGACAATGAGCCAAATCAAAGCTCGGCGCCAGCGTGAAACCGCAACCCCGAGTATGTGGCTGGGCTTGTAAAGTTCGGTGCGTGATTCTACCAGATAGGGAATTGGCCATCGCGGCTAGATGCCCCACAATACAAGCTGATTAAAGCCAATGGCTAATGACTGAGACGCTATAGCATGCCGCAACGTGGAAATGCCGACTACTTGATGGGGACACTGGCCTATGCGCTCTTCTGGATGGATGAGAGCTTGCAGGCCAGTCTGGAGGCGGCTGGCTGGGAGCGTATGAACCGCACACGCTCAATGATCATGCTCAACATTTCCGCGGGCGTCAATCGTCCCGCGCACCTGGCAAGAAACCTAGGGGTTAGTCGGCAAGCCATCCATCAGTTGCTGCAGGGTATGAAGGAGGAGGGCCTGCTGGAACTGGTCCCCGATCCTGACGACAAGCGAGCGAAAGTCGTGAAGTTCAGCGTCCAGAGCGATGGCATTCGGCAGGCTGCGCAAGACGCTATTCGCGCTATTGAAACAGAGTTGGCGTCGCGCATTGGCAAGCAGGCTTTCGCCAACCTTAAGAAGACACTGGCGTTGGACTGGGGTGAGCTGGTTGTTGCCCCACCGGGCAAGTAAGTTGGCCTGCAGCGCTCTAACGTCTGAAGGGCAATATATTTCCCGCTTGGGGTTTGACCAATAGGGTCGTCAGCAACTGTTTGAGACGATTTGCGAAGAGTACTCGGTCGCCACTGTAGGAATTACTGAGCTGGGGAAGCTTATTGTTGGGCGTGGTGAGGTAAAAGCTTGTCATACCGCCAATCAGCGCCATGCACTCGACGAAAGGCACAGGATTGAAAACCCCTTCTTCCAGACCTCTATCAATTAGCTGCTGCCACCGCTGCAGGGTATGGGTTGCACTGACATTCGGCAGCTCATCCGCACGGCCTGAAGCCGTTGCAAATAGCGATAGGTAAATAAAATCCGGGTTAGCGAAGGCATATTCGACCCAGGCATCGGTCGCTATATTCAGCAGGTCTATCGGGCTGGTGCCAGGCTGTTCAAAGTAAGGTGCGAGTTTTTCATCCTGCTCAGACATAGCCTTATGCCAGACCGCTTTATACAGGGTAGGCTTATCTTTGAAATGGTGAAACAGGGAGGGTCGCCTTATACCCACTTCGCGCGCAATATCGTCTAGTCGCGTACCCGAATAGCCATTGCGAGCAAAATTACTCAGGGCTGATTCAAGAATTCGAGCGCGGGTGGACGTTTCATCATTGTTTATTATTTTAGTCATAATGGGTTTTTACAAAATTCGTGCAACCCTATCCTAAATTTTTGAACTCGACAAGAATTCTCAGCCCGTCTGGGCTGCTGTACAAGGCCTGCTCAGGACAGGCACTTTCGGTGGCCTTTGCTGTCCGACTTTGCCTGTAAAATGGTTTCGATGGAGCGAATGCTTTTCCGGAATTCGGCAAGGGAAGCGGGCTTGTTGATAAAACCCGCTGCGCCCAGTCGAGCGGCTTCGTCTTGGTCAGCCAGAGTCGGGAAGGCTGATATCATGACGCAGGGGACATTCGCAAAAGCGGGCTCGCGCTTGATATGCTGCAATGCCTGCATGCCATACAGTTTGGGCATGTAGAGGTCTATGATAATCAGGTCGGGAATCGTCAAAGGCCGGTCTGGCAAATCCAGTCCGAGTTCCGCAATCAAGGCCTCGCCATCACCAACTGCCGTCACCTTGCAGTGTTGGTCGAATTCCGTCAGACCACGGCTGATGATAAAGACGTCACTGCTGCAGTCTTCAGCGATTACAATATTAAGCGCTGTTGAGCTGAAATCCTTGCGGGTCACGTAACCAGGTCTCCGGGGTAGAAGGTGCGGCGGCCATTGAAATCCACCTCGATTTGATGTGCGTCTTTATACCAATTTGGGGCTGTTAAGTAGCTACGTAGAACTACCTAAAATGTGAAAAATCATCGCATTTTGTCGGCGAATTGGGCTCGGAGGAGGGGGTAGAGGGGCTAGCCGTGCAGTCGTGCTAGCCAGAACTCCAGTGCGGTATTGTCATGATCAATGGCAAGCTCGTCCAACCATTGCGCGTAGCGAACCATATTAAAATCGTGGATCTTGACCTGACTGCCGTCGTCGCCCACAAAATGACTGCTGACCCAGGCGGAGACACCGGCGGCGATGCGGGCCGAGGGTAAAACCGACCAGTCCTCGGGTGAATACATGGCCATATGCCGATCGGACAGAAAGCGGGGCAGAATGGATTGGCCGTACTGGGCGATATCTTCAGCGATGGTGCAGGCGATGCGATGCTCAAATCGTCGCATGCGACAATACCAGTCATAGGCTGGGCCGCGCGTCAGGTGGCGCGAAAACAGGGCTCCATCCAGCGTGTTGTCGCTGACATCAATAATAAGTGCGAAAAAGTGAGTCGGCACGCGATAGCGTTTCAGCGCCAGTCTTAGGTCGCGGCCACTTACCAGGGGCACTACACTGGAGTGCTTACCGGCAAACAACTCGGCGGGGGCCAATATCTTGTCCTTGACCATAGGAATAGCAGTCCCTTGCAGTGAGCGCAGTTGGTTGATAAGTAAACAGAGTGTTCAAATATTAACCGGGTTGGTGCTGAGTGGCTATGGCACTTTAAGCCTAGGTGCTGGTTAATTTGGGTCAATGAAATTTTATTAATCGATAAAAAACAAATAGATAGTAGCTTCGTTGTGGGTCGGGAGCATGTCTCTTTTCTTCTCGTACACACTAAATGCGGCGCAAGGTCGCAAGCAATATCAGAGGTGAGTTAATGGTATCTGAAGATTTTCAGCATATTGAATTCGATCAGCTGGGTCATGTCGGCCTTATCAGGCTAAATCGCCCGGATGCAATGAATGCGTTTACCGGCCGTATGGGGGCTGAGTGGAGTGCTGCCTACGAAGCGTGTGATCGCAATGATGAAATCCGGGTTGTTGTGGTGACAGGCAATGGTCGGGCCTTTTGTGCCGGCGCCGATATGAGTGGCGGTGCCGATACCTTTGCGTCGAGTGATCTGGACGATTTCAGTACCTGCCCGGTTAAGCCGGCCTGGGATGTGCGCAAGCCTGTGATTGCGGCAATGAATGGTCACGCAATCGGGCTGGGCTTTAGTTTGGCGCTGCAATGTGACTTTCGTGTGGTGGCGAGGCAAGCAAAGTATGGGCTGCTGCAGGTTCGTCGCGGTGTGCTGGCGGATGCCTGTATGCACTGGTTGTTGCCGCGTTTGGTAGGGCAGGCGACGGCGAGCGAAATATTACTGTTGGGACGGACCTACGATGGTGGTCAGCTGTTCGCAAAGGGACTCGCTAATAATGTCGTGGAGGGATCGGAGGTGCTTCAAACAGCCTTGGAACTGGCTGATGAACTCGCCACGCAGTGCGCTCCACTGGTGAGCGCCATGGCAAAACGCTTGGTTTGGGAATCGGCAGAGATGAGCGTGACAGAGATGGAAGCCAGAGAAACCTGCTGGCTTCAGCACTCCATGGGGAAGGGGGATGCCATAGAAGGGGGCACCGCTTTTGTCGAGCGCCGTGCACCGCGGTGGAGCGCCAGCGTTAGCAAGGAATGGCCTGCAGATTAAGGATTACGCAATTCGACAATAAAGGTGGTTTTCACAGGCAATTAGGCTGTTTTCAGGGCTGTTGTTGCCGTGAAAAAACGGCATAATGTGTTCGCCTCCAACAATTAACGGATTTCTCATGCCGCTGCGATTCTCTGAACTGCCTCAAAGAACCCTGACATACCGCGTGCTTATTCCTGCGCTCTTAATTTCTAACGCTAGCCTGATTAGCAGCCCGGCTGTCGCCCAAAGTGGCGCTCGCGGGGTGCTGGAAGAAGTTGTGGTGACAGCGCGTCGCCAGGCTGAAAATCTGCAGGATACGCCCATCGCCGTATCAGCATTGGGATCTGACACACTGGACCAGATGGGAATCAGTGATATTGAGGATGTTGAAACGCTGGCGCCAAGCCTCCAGTTTTCTCAAACGAATTACAAGGCGCCGGCGATTTTTATTCGCGGGGTTGGGCAGCGTAGTGGCAACCCGGCGCTGGATCCTGGTGTAGGTATGTATCTTAACGGTGTGTATGTGCCGCGCTCGGATGCGCAGTTGCTCGATGCGATTGACGTCGAGAATATACAGGTGCTGCGCGGCCCCCAGGGCACCCTGTTTGGTAAGAACAACATTGGTGGTGCCATTCTGGTGGATTCGAAAAAGCCGCATTCCGATGGATTTGAATTTGGCGCTAAATTCACCTACGGCAGCTTTGGTCGAAAAGATGGCAAGTTGAGCACCAATATTCCACTGACGGATGATCTCGCACTCCGTATGGCGATCAATGCCAAACGCAGTGATGGTTCGATCGACAATGTCGCCGCAGACAATGCTTTGTTTGATCAGGATCGCCTGGCATTTTCCGCACGCGCACTCTGGTACCCAACCGAAACGCTCGAGGTGGATCTGTTCGGCTTTGTCAGCCGCATTGATGAGCGCGGCTCGCCCTACAACTGTGCCTTTCAGAACAGCGGCGCGATTTTGACCAAGGGCATCTATCGAGATGCCAACGGCAGTAACCTCAAAGAAGCCTGCGATTTCAGCTCGCAACTCGCCGAACGTTTTGAGGTGAGTCAAAACGACGAGGACGCACGTTACGCCATCGACAACCGCATGTTTGCCTTAACCTTGCGCGGTGAGGCTTGGGGTATGGATGTTGAGAGCATTACCAGTTATGCCTACCAGGACAACATTCGTATTAGTGGCGATTCGGATGGCACCGGGATTCATGTCGTACAGGTCGGCCCCGATGCAGGTCGTCAGGTATACGCGGGTGGCGGTGAAACCGCGCCAGATGAAAGTCGCTCACAGTTTACACAGGAACTAAAATTCAATGGCAGCGCTTGGGATGAGCATCTGAATTACACCTTTGGTGTTTTCTACTCAAATGAAGTGCTGGATAACACGCTTGATGGTACTGACGTAGGTGAGAATGGTTTGGTGGCGGTCGGACCGGATGCGGCGGTCGATCTGGGTATCCCCCTGCCCAACAATTTTGTGCTGCCAGTGCAGGCCAATGCCATCCAAATTGGCGATTACGAAAATGAAACCAAAGCGGTCTTCGCTCAGGCTAACTGGGATATGGCAGAGTGGCTGCAGCTGACTTTGGGCGTGCGTTATACTCAGGAGAATCGCAGCAGCGAGCAGGTTCAGATCGCCCCGGACTATGACGAGTACGCCAATCGACTGAACGCTCAAATTGGTTCTAACCCCGCCATTTTACAACCTGTGGTTCATTATCAAGACGGCATCTATTCGCCAGTGTCACTGCAGCAGTATTTTGCATACAGTGCGCCGCAAGTGCCTTTGCTCGCCGGTGCTCCGGTGGCTGGAAGCACCACCTTTTCCGAGGTGACTCCAAACTTGACCCTCACATACCTGGCCACTGACGATACGCTGGAACGCTTCAAGCTGGACAACTTTATTGTCTATGCCACGCTGAGCAAGGGTTTTAAGTCTGGTGGCCTGGATTTGCGTAATACGCAAACCGAAGCCAGTATTCTGCAGTTTGAACCCGAGCTGGTTACGAACAAGGAACTGGGTTTTAAAATGGATGCCTTTGATAGCCGCCTGCGTTTCAACGTGGCTGTTTTCCAGATGGACTATACCGATCTGCAAGTAGCGCTTTATGAACGCGGTGCCACTGCAACGGAAGTCATTCAGTTTACGGGTAACGCCGGTGAAGCGGTGGTCGACGGCTTTGAAGTGGAAATTACGGCGCTGCTGGGCGACTTCACGATTAATGCCAACGCGGGCTACACCGATGGCGACCTGGTTGAATATAACCTGGGAACCAATACCGCTGATGGCTTTGCGATTGTTGATCGCAGTGGTGAAGCTTTTCCTCAGGTTCCGCAAAATGTTCGCGGAATGGTTGTTCGCTATGACTGGTACTCGCCCGTTGGTGTGATTTCTCCGCAGATTCAGTATTACTACTCGGATGAAATTTTTATCGGCACGGATTATCTGAGCAGCGAATACGAAAACTCCACGGTGGGGCAATACGAGTTGTATAACGCGCGTCTTTCTTGGGAGGTGAACGAACAGATTTCAGTCACCGCCTTTGCCGATAACCTGAAAGATGATCCTTACTTTGTTGGCGGCATTGCTGTTACCAGCGTGATTGGCGTTGCCAATCGTGTGCCGGGAACGCCCCGCCAGTTCGGCTTGGAATTCAACTATAAATTTCAGTAAACAGGGATAGTTATGAAACGCTTGTTGACGGGGTCCTTACTGGTACTGGTTTTACTGGCAGCCGCAGTGGTCTGGCGAACGCTGCAATTTGCCCCTCCGGAATTGGCGCAGGGGCAATTTGAAGCGGCCTCAGACTGGGATGAACAATCCCTGGCCCAGGGGCTGGCTAGGTCCCTGCAGTTCCCGACCATTTCTTCAGCTGATATTGAGCAGTTTGACTATCAGCCTTTCTATGACATGCAGGGCTTTTTACGCGAGCGTTTTCCGCTGACGTTTTCCCGCATTCCGCACGAGAAGATTGGCGCCGCGACGCTTCTGTTTCGCTGGAGCGGTGAAGATAGCGCTCTGCAGCCGATTATATTATTGGCGCATCAGGATGTTGTGCCGGTGATTCCGGGCACAGAAGCGGAATGGTCCTACCCGCCCTTTAGCGGAACGGTTGCTGATGGCTATATCTGGGGGCGTGGCGCCGTCGACGATAAAGCCAGCGTTATTGGGATACTGGAAGCGGTAGAGCGTTTGCTGGAAGAAGGCTTCGTACCGCCACGAACGATATATCTGGCGTTTGGTCACGATGAAGAAGTCAGTGGTGCGCATGGCGCTGGCGCCGTAGCCAAGCTTTTAGAGCAGCGTGGCGTAGAACTGGATTTTCTGCTGGATGAGGGCGGGGCGATCGCCAAGGGCATGGTGCCCGGCGTCGAAGAACGTGTTGCCCTGATTGGTCCGGGAGAAAAGGGTTACCTAAGCTTGAAACTGGCCGCGCGGGGGCTCGGTGGGCATTCTTCCATGCCGCCACCGCAAACCGCTGCCGGTGCCATCGCGCGTGCAGTGCATCGGCTTGAACAACATCCCTTTCCTGTGGACCTGTCCTATACAGTCGATTTTATGCGTTATCTCGGTGATGCCCAGCCCTTTGGCCAGCGGATGCTGTTTGCCAATGCCTGGTTGTTTTCTCCGATATTGGAAAGCGTGCTAGCGGCCAATCCGAGTACTAATGCAGGTATTCGGACAACCACGGCCGTAACCATGCTACAGGGCAGTGTTCAGGATAACGTGCTGCCCATTAAGGCCAGTGCCGTCGTGAATTTCCGGATTCTGCCTGGTGAAACAGTCGAGTCTGTTATTGACACCGTCAAACAGGTGATTGATGACCCGAACATCAGCGTCAGCACTTACGGTGATTTTGGCAGCAACCCGTCTCCCGTTGCTGATACATCAAGTCCGGGCTTCAAGGTATTGAGTGAAGTTGTTCAGCAAGTAAGCCCCGGCACGCTGGTAGCTCCTCGCCTAGTGGTTGCTGCCACTGATGCGCGGCACTTCAACAAGATCGCCAAAAACAGCTTTCGCTTTGTGGGTGTTGAGCTGGGCGAACGTGAACTGGCCGGTATCCACGGTACTGACGAGCGCGTTTCTGTTGCCAGCTATGCTGAAGCGGTAAAAATCTACTACGGTCTTCTGAAACGGTCTGCTGAACTTTAGTCAACTCTCGAGTAAAGGGAGCCCTCCAGGGGCTCGCTTTGCTCAATTCCCCAGTTCATCCGCATATAAAGAATTGTCATCGCTGGGCTTATTAGATTGAAGAAGCAGAAGGGGAGGTAGCTAAGCGTTCCTACCGTGAGTACCGTTGCGTGAAAAGCCCCGCAGGTGTTCCAAGGCACCAATACTGACGTCACGGTGCCGCTATCTTCTAGGGTTCGGCTCAGATTGCGAGCGCTGAGACCATATTGCGGATAGGCGTCGCTATACATGCGCCCGGCAATCAGTAGCGTCAGGTATTGCTCGGAGGCTGTAAGGTTCAGTACGCCGCAGGTGCCACTGGTCGTCGCCACCAGTGATGTTCGTCCCCGTATAAGTGATTTCAGCCCTGCCAAAACCCGGTCTAGACAGCCACTGGATTCCATCAGCCCACCGAAAACCACCGCACAGATGATCAGCCATATTGTGTTAAGCATGCCGGCCATGCCGGAGGTTGAGAGTAGGTCGTCGGTAAAGGCGTGCCCGGTAGTTATCGCCGTTTCCCTGATGATGGGATTGAGCGAGCCTCGATAGAGCCCAAGCCAGTCTGCTGATCCACCAATCTGTGCGACCAGCTGTGGTTGTACAAGTAGGGCGCTTAGGCTGCCCGCCAGTGTCGCACACAACATCAGTGGTAGGGCCGGCATTTTTTTGATAATCATGACGACGACTAAAAGCGGCACCAGTAGCAACCAACCAGAGACAAAAACGCTGCTTTTGATAGCGTCGGCCATCTCCGTCGCTTGTGGTATCTCGCCACTTGGCGTGTGCTGCAAACCCAGAATACCAAACAGCACCAGGGCAATCAGAAAGGATGGAAAGGTTGTCAGCGCGAGGTAGCGAACATGTTGAAAGAGGTCGACACCGCACACGCCTGAAGCCAGGTTGGTGGTATCTGACAGCGGCGATAGTTTGTCGCCAAAGTACGCGCCTGAAATGACCGCACCTGCGGTAATCGGCAAGCTCATACCGAGACCTTCGCCCGTGGCCATCATGGCGACGCCGATGGTGGCGGCCGTTGTCCAGGAGCTTCCGACAGCTGTTGAGACTATCGCGCAAGCCAGGGAGGCTCCGACATAGAACCAGGCGGGATCAGCCAGCTGCAATCCGTAGATAATGATTGTCGGCACGATACCGCTTACCATCCAGGTGCTGGCCATGGCGCCGATCAGTAACAGCATGAGGATGGGAACAATTGCCACGTGAATGACTTTAAGCATTCCATCCTGCATGACTTTCCAGTGTTTGCCATGCGCCAATCCGATGAGCGCTGCCAGCGTTGCAGCACCTAGTAAGGCAATCTGGTTTGGCCCCTCTATTGCGCTGTCGCCAAAAAGGCTGACATTGATACCCAGCAGCG
>JBFKDP010000025.1:0-20878 GCA_041619575.1 Litorivivens sp. | reverse complement strand
TCAAGCCCGGCATGGGAGGAACATCGCCCAGTGCAACCAGATGGCTCTGGGTAAGCTGCTGAGCCTCTCGAAATCTGATCCACATACCGAAATCCGCACTATCGGCGCCGGAAAAGGGCATAGCGCCGTAGGCGAGACGCATGTCAAAGTGCCTAGTAAATTCAGGCGTGATATCTTTGATATAGGGAAAGGCCTTGCAGTCTGCTGGTGCTGGTGCATCGGGCATTGCCGGCCCGGCGATAGCGATCGACGATGTGCGGGCCTTTCCAAACGCTGCATTGACGCTTACCGCAATGTCACCATCACAGATCAGCTCGCCTTGCATATGGGTAACTGACCCTCCCTCGCGCAGGGTTCGTGTCACAATGCTGTGCTCGCCTGCCGTTGCCGGGCCGACGAAACTGACCGCCAGCGTTCGCAGGTGACGCTCAGGCTCCACTTGTTGCTGCATCGCTTCAAACACCAGTGACGTGCTGAGGCCGCCAAAGGCCGTTCGGCCCTGTAGCCAGGAGGGGTCAATCTGGACATCGTATTGCCCGTCGGTCGCGGTGCCTTTGACGGTCGCTAGCAGCAGGTTGAAGGCGCTTTCGGGCGCTTGCTTTGCCTTTACTGCGCCCGCATTACCGTTTGAATAGCTCATCATTTGTACATCCGCAGATTGTTCGAGATTGAACGCTATTATCCTATGGGTAGCCGTTGAGCTGCCATAGTGGTGAGTGCAGATTCCTTGTGCAAAAGCCCGCGGGTGGCGCTGACTCAGTCCGCCCGGAGGTGTAATAAAGGGTCTATCGTTTTGTTGCCTAGCGCCATTGCTGCCCACCTGAACGCAGGCGAGAATTAAGACATTAACGAGGCGACCGCCGCCATCTTAATTCACGAAAAGTCGAGCGGGAAAAGCCAACATTTTTTTAAGAAGAGGGTATCTCCATGGGGCCACTGGCAGGATTACGAATTATTGAAATAGAAGGGCTGGGCCCAGCGCCGTTTTGTGGAATGATGCTGGCGGATATGGGTGCAGAGGTCATTTCTGTGTCACGCAAGTCTGGAACTGCTGATCGTAGTAGCCAGATTAGTGAGCGCGGTAAGCGCTCGATTGCGCTTAACCTGAAGAGCCCGGAAGGCGTCGAGGCGCTTCTAAAGCTCTGTGAAAGCGCCGACGCACTTATCGAGGGTTTCCGCCCTGGTGTGGCAGAACGACTCGGCCTGGGGCCTGACGATTGCATGGCACGCAACCCCAAACTGGTCTACGGTCGCATGACGGGCTGGGGGCAAACGGGTCCGCTCGCAAACGCAGCGGGCCATGATATGAACTACATTTCCTTGTCGGGTGCACAGCACGCGATCGGACGTGCGGGCGAAAAGCCGGTTCCCCCTCTGAACCTGGTGGGTGATTTTGGGGGCGGGGGCATGTTTCTCGCCTTCGGTGTGATGTGTGCGATTCACGAAGCGACTCAATCCGGAAAGGGGCAGGTAGTCGACGTGTCGATGGTGGAGGGCTCGGCGGCGCTAATGCATATGATGTATTCCTTAAAAGCCATGGGGGGCTGGGAGGACGAGCGCGGCGTTAATATGCTGGACGGTGCTGCACATTTTTATGACACCTATGAAACCAGCGACGGCAAGTACGTTTCCATCGGTTCGATAGAGCCCCAATTCTATGCCATGCTTCTGGAGCTGGTAGGTTTGGATAAGAAGGCATTTGCTCCACAGATGGACAAGGCACAGTGGCCTGCCTTAAAAGAAAAACTCGCCGCAGTCATGAAAACCAAAACACGCGATGAATGGTGCGAGATAATGGAGGGTACGGACGTTTGTTTTGCGCCGGTCCGGTCAATGTCCGAAGCTCCCGAACACCCCCACAATAAGGCTCGCAAATCTTTTCTCGAAATCGACGGTGTGGTGCAACCAGCGCCGGCTCCAAAGTTCAGTCGCACTGAGCCAAAAGTTGTTGCCAGCGCAGCAGCGGCAGGGAGTGATACCGATGCGGTATTGGCCAGTGTCGGATACAGTGTCGAGGAAATTCAGCGCCTGCGCCAGACGGGTGCGCTAACGTGAGGTTCGTCTTCGCCACCAGTGTGTTACACCGGTAATAGCGAGCCAGCAACAGGCCAGGCCGCTGGTAAATACCAAGAGTGAATACACTGCGTTGAGACCGTAACTAGAATGCAGTGGATACATCTGATTAAGCACTTTACGGACGGGGCTTGCCTGGTCAGAGCGCTCAACATTATTGATGCTCTTGTCCACTGCACTAACCGTCACGGTACTGCGCCCGTTTGGATGCCATTCGCCATCCAGGCGAAAGCGAAAACGCGCTTGGGCGTTTTCGCTGGAGGGTAGACGGATATAGGTGGGCCAGGCGTCTGGTAAGATCCCCGCACTATTGCTCAACAGTTCCGACGCTTTGATTGGAGGGAACTGCGCAGCGCGCGGCTTGTACGGTTGCTCAGCTGGTGTTACTGGTGGCGCAAAACGCGTCTCAAACCAGTGATCCAGCCTTTGCGCCAGCATTACTCCACCGGTCACAATCACCAGTATTATGATTGGAGCAGAAACGCCACCGAGGTGTCTGTGATACTGCATCAGGTATCTGGCTTTAACTCGCAACGGTATGAGCCAACGTAATTTCAGGCGTTTGCGTGCGGGCCACCATAAAATTACACCCGAGAACAGCAGAAACAGCGTCGTCAGGCTCATGACGAATAACACCAGCTCACCGACAATGCCCGCCAGCAATTCGGTGTGAAACACGCGCAGCCATTCCAGCAGCGACAAGATCCAGTGATTGTGGGTTAGCACCTTCAGCGTGCCGGTGGCCAACAAATAGCGATCTCCGGATTTCTTAACCAGCGTCCAGTAAGGTTCTTCGGGGTTCGGCGCTTTTAATAATTGCAAATCCTCCGGGGCGTAGCGTTGTTGAATGACATCCAGATCTCTGGCAACACTGTTGATTGAATAGCGCGCAGGCAACGTTGCTGCCGGCGCTGCGAACCACTGTATTACCGGCTTTTTGTAGACCAGCACACTTCCACTAAGCGCGGTGACAATCAGCAATACACCACCGCCAATGCCGCACAGTTGGTGCCAGCGTCTTAGCTTTTGCCTGGTAGGACTGCTTGCGTGCAGCAAACTGCCTAGCTTGATTGCCCGAGGTCTACCTGTCATCACAATTTAAAAACTGCGCTGATAGGCAAGGCTGATACTGCGACCAAAACCTTTGAAATTCAGGTTGTCGGCACCGCGGGTCTGTGAGTAGTAGGTGAAGTAATCCTTGTTGGTCAGGTTGTGTATGCCAAGGCTAAAGGTGCCATCCAGAGCAGCGAGGTCGGCGCTGGCGTCAACCGTCGTATAGCCTTCAAAGCGTGCGACTGTCGTTCCGGCGCTGTTTTCAAAACGGCGATCCAGCAGGTGGTTTATCTGCACCCGGCTGCTCACATTATCTGACCAAGTTTTTTCCCAGCTAAAGTTGAGTCGATCGGGAGCGATATTGGTGCCGTCCAGATCCGTATCAACCAGGCCGTCGCCATTGGCGTCATATTCGCCGCGCGTGCGGGCATAGCGCAGGCCGAGCAGGTTGCTTGCGTCAATATGCCATTCACTGCGCAATTCGATGCCGTCCACTTCAGTCTTTTCCCGCTTTACCGAGAATATGCCGCTGGCATCAGCCTGCAGGCGTTGGCCAAAGTCCGAGTCAGAACTGTAGTAGCTCATTTGAATGCGTAAGTTCTCCCCGGTGTATTCAAATCCGATTTCGCGGTTGTCGGTAATAATTGGTTCCAAAGAGAGAAAGGTGGCGACGTTCTGGTTGGGCTGGTCAATGCCGCGCAATACACGACCAACATCTGGCATGGAAAAGCCTTCGGAAATGTTGCCAAACAGCCGCCAGCTATCGCTAAGCTGGTAGGTGGCACCGATATTATGCATTCGGTCCGAAAAATTCGGTTCACCACCGACAACAAACTGGCTGCCGTAGGAGGCGAGGGTGGTGAAGTCATCGACTTTCAATTTTGACTTTTCGTAGCGCAGGCCTGCGGTAATTGTCAGGCTTTCAATGCCGGAGTATACGAACTGGGCAAAAGGCGCCACGTTTTCATAGGTGGTTTCAGGTACCCACTCGCGGCCGGTTTGGGCCAACTTCTGCCAGGTACTGTCTTCAAATATGTCTACACCGTAGACAATATTCAGCGGTAAGTTTGCGAGCTCATCTTTTACCAACGTGAGTTTAAGCCCGGTTTTCTCAGAATTGTTCTGCGACTGGTCAAAGAGGTTGGAGCCGAAGGCCGGGTCCTGGAACGTTGCAAACACACCACCGCCGTAGGTGGCTGCAAAATCCTGAGCGAACAGCAATACACTGATGCGGTGACCCAGCCATTCGGCATTGCTGTAATTGAGGCTGAGTAGGGTGACCTCGTTGCGCGGCGCATCACCGGGCACACTGGTTTCAATCGCCGTGGCAGGAATGCCCGCATTGACATCGCCGCTGACGGCCAGCCAGTCGTTGTCGCCACGTAGGTCATAGCGATTAAAGGTCAGTTCAAGACGTTGGTTGCCCCACTCGTAACCGGTTTTCAAAAAGGCGTTCAGGGTTTGCGCATCCATGGTGTCGCCCTGGGTGTTGTCAAAGCCGACAACGTCGCCGTCGGCATCGTAGCCCACACCATTCTTGCGGTAGCTGAGACTGGCCAGCACATCGATGGCGTCAAATCGCCCTGAGAAACTGTAGGTGGCGCCATAGCTGGCGCTGTCGCCAGGCTTTTCATCCTGTACCAGGGTGTCGAGGCGAATGCTGTGGCTGGGTTCGTCGCTGGGCCTTTTGGTTATTAGGTTGATAATGCCGCCGGATGCGCCGAGGCCGTGAATGGCATTGGCGCCGTGAATGACTTCAACCCGCTCCAGCATCACTGGAGCAATGGTGTGGGCATCGCGGGAGCCATCGCGCAGAGGGTTAGATTGCGGAACGCCATCAACCATATAAAGCGGATTGCGCCCGCGCAGGCTTTCGCCCGCGCTTGTCAGTTTCTGGCGGCTGGGCGAGAAGCTCGGAATCAGGTTGCCCAGCACGGTGGACAGGTCATTGCTAACGCTGATCTGCTGTTCGAGAGCAGTTTGATCAATCACTGTTACCGTATTGGGAATGGTGCTAAGCGGCCGCTCAACCCGGTTCGCTGTGACTACCACCTCTTCCTGAATAGAGCTGGCTATACTAATGGTACTGGCGCAGAGGGCAAAACCAAGCAGCAAGCGCTGGTGTTTGTTAGTTAAAAGCATGATATCTCCGGGAGCGAGGGGCAAAGGCAGTTTTAAATTTTCGCAAATGATAATGATTATCATTAATATTGGCAAGTGATGCCTCTCGCGCCAGGACATTTGTGGCCGACTTACGCCCAATTCTCTGACGCAGACAGCTGAATAGATAAGCTATAAAGGTAGTGCTGGTTGGCTGCATTAAACCGGTGGGAAAAGACTACCCGATCAGAACTTTTGGACGATGTGCCGTCGTATGCACATCGTTATGATGACGGACAATTTATCAATGAGAACGGAGTAAACCATGACCCAACGACTGGCGGGCAAGATCGCCTTGGTAACAGGTGCAGGCCAAGGGGTAGGGCAGGGCATCGCCTTCGCACTGGCGGCTAACGGAGCCAGCGTCGCGGTGACAGGGCGAACCAAATCCAAGCTGGACGATACTTGTGCGGAAATAAAAAGGCGCGGCGGCAAAGCGCTGGCGCTTGAATGCAATGTCAAAGACCTTGAATCGATGACATCCTGTGTGAACGAGACTGTCGCGCACTTTGGTGGGTTAAATATCCTTGTAAACAATGCCCAAGAGGTTCCACTGGGCACATTGAACGAGGTCACTGAAGAAGCCTTCGAGGCGGGCTGGCAGTCCGGCCCACTGGCAACCTTGCGCCTGATGAAGTTGTGTTATCCGCACCTTAAGGGCGACGGCTGTATCATTAATCTGGCGTCTACCGCGGGTATGCGCTGGGATATGTCCGGATATGGAGCCTATGCAGCAGTAAAAGAAGCGATCCGGTCGCTGACCCGGGGTGCTGCCTGTGAGTGGGCGGGAGACGGGATTCGCACCAATGTGATATTGCCGCACGCCCTTTCCCCCGCGTTAAAGTGGTGGACTGAAAACCGTCCTGATGAAGCTGCGGAGTTTGTTGCCTCCATTCCCATGCAGCGTATTGGTGACTGTGAGGAAGACATTGGCAATTTCGTAGCCGTGCTTTGTAGCGACGATAGCCGCTATGTCAATGGTCAAACCATCGCTCTGGATGGTGGCCAAGCCTTTCTTGGCTAGGGAGTTTATCGCGTAGGGCCGCTTGGCGTTACAATGAGGGGCTTTTCTAAATAACCGCGGGGTATCAACATGCAATCAAAGGGGTTTGCCGCTCAGCAGGCGGGCGACACACTGGCCGAATACGAATTCGAACGCCGGGCTGCCAAACCTGACGATATTGTTCTCGATATTCTTTACTGTGGCGTGTGCCACTCTGATATCCACTACGTAAACAACGACTGGGGGCACAGCATGTACCCAGTGGTACCCGGCCATGAAATTGTCGGGCGGGTAAGCGCTGTCGGCGATGCGGTAACGCGCTTTGCCGTGGGCGACTACGCCGGAATTGGCTGTTTTGTCGATTCCTGTGGTCAATGTGACCCCTGTCACCACGGCGATGAACATTTCTGTGCAGAAGGCATGACACCGACCTATGGCGGATTTGAGAGGGGAACACAAATCACGACCTTTGGCGGCTATTCCAAGAATTATGTTGTTAAGGAAGATTACGCCTTAAAAATATCGGATCAACTTGATCTGGCGGCAACAGCGCCATTGTTGTGTGCGGGCATCACTACGTGGTCTCCCTTGCGTCATTGGAAGGTTGGGCCCGGTAAAACCGTGGGTGTTGTTGGCCTCGGTGGACTGGGCCACATGGCGGTTAAATTTGCCAAAGCCTTTGGTGCCGAGGTTGTGATGATTACCCGCAGCGAATCCAAGGCTGCAGATGCGCAACAGCTGGGCGCTGACCATGTTGCACTCTCGGCCGATCGCGCCTCCATGAAGCGATGGCGCGGGCAGTTGGATTTTATTCTGGATACGGTGTCTGCACCCCATGCGATGGACGACAATTTGCGCTTGCTCAAGCGCGATGGCGTTTGTTGCCTGGTGGGGCTGCCCGATAAACCGCTTGCCTTTAGTCCTTTCCAGACTTCTCAGCGCAAAATCATTACCGGCTCGTTTATTGGCGGCATAAAAGAAACCCAGGAAATGCTGGATTTCTGCGCCGAGCACAAGATTGTTTCGGAAATCGAGCTCATTGATATTGCTGCGGTCAATGAAGCCTATGAACGCGTGCTGAAGAGCGACGTGAAATATCGTTTCGTCATTGATATGGCTACGCTTGTGTAGCCAGATTGCGTCCACAATAAGGTAACCCTGATTCCATGATCTCAGTTCTCTCTCCCGTCGCAGCAGCGGTAACGCAAATTAATGTCGCCCAAGGCGACTATGTCGAAAAGGGAGAGCAGCTGGCACTGTTGGAGTCCATGAAAATGCAGACGCCCGTATTCGCCCCCGAGTCGGGTGTTGTGCAGCGCTGGTTTGTGGATGCGGGCAGCACTATTCAAAAAGCGATCGTGATGTGCGAAATCACGACAAGGGGTTTTGGCGATACCACTGAGCGTTCTAAAGGTGCTGAGGTGCCCAGTAACGAGCTATTGCAGGAATTGCGGCAGCGCGTGGCCCTGAGTAGTGACGAGCAACGCCAAGAGGCCCGGCGCAAGCGCCATGATAAAGACTTTCGCACGGCTCGCGAAAACCTTGATGACCTGTGTGATTCTGGCTCGTTTATCGAATACGGCCAGTTGGCCCTTGCTGCTCAGCGACAACGTCGAGAGCTGGACGATTTGCGTAGCGAAACCCAGGGTGACGGCATTATCACGGGCTTGGCTAGGGTGAATGGGGAACATTTTGATCCTGTAAACTCACAGGCCATTGTCATTGTTAATGATTACTCCGTACTGGCGGGCACTCAGGGGTTTTTTCATCATAAAAAGCTCGACAGGGCACTGTCTCTGGCTCGGGAAAAGCAGTCGCCCGTTGTAATGTACACCGAGGGCGGCGGTGGCCGTCCTGGCGATACTGATGTACTGACCCAATTTGCAGGATTGAACGTTCCCTCCTTTGCACGCTGGGCCGCGCTGCGTGGGCGGGTGCCGCGAATTGCGGTAAACAATGGCTACTGCTTTGCAGGCAACGCGGCACTCTTTGGCGCAGCTGATATTCGCATAGCGACCCGGCAATCCTGGATAGGCATGGCTGGCCCCGCCATGATCGAAGGCGGCGGGTTGGGTAAGTTCTCTGCGAAGGACATTGGGCCGATCGATGTGCAATTGCGCAACGGTGTTGTTCATGTTGTGGCCGATGATGAGGCACATGCGACGGCTCTGGCCAAACAGGCGCTGGGATATTTTCAGGGGCCGACGCTCGATTGGCAATGTGCTGATCAGGGCGATATCGGAACGATAATGCCAGCGGATCGCCGCTATGCCTATAACGTACGAAAACTTCTTTCACAGTTAGTCGATAGCGGCAGCCAGCTTGAGTTAAGCGCTGACTATGGCGCCGCCGTCATTACTACATTTGCAAGAATCGAAGGGCGTCCACTGGGGGTGCTAGCGAGTAATTGCCAGCACCTGGGAGGCGCGGTCGATGCGGAAGCCGCTGATAAAACTGCCGACTTTATCGAACTCTGTAATAACTTCGGATTGCCCCTGGTGTCTCTGATTGATACCCCCGGTTTTATGGTTGGGCCAACCAGCGAAGAGGATGCGGCTGTCCGCCGTATGTCACGTCTCTTTGCGGCCGGCGCACAGGCTGATGTTCCCTGGGTGGCGATCTTTTTGCGACGAGCCTATGGGCTTGGTGCTATGGCGCTGGCTGGTGGTAGCTTCGAGCGGCCGCTTTATTCCGCAGCGTGGCCGACGGGTGAATTCGGGGCGATGGGGCTTGAGGGTGCAGTGCAGCTTGGCTTTAAAAAAGAGTTGGCAGCGGAGCCAGACGAAGATGCGCGTAAAGCACTTTTTAACTCGCTGGTCGCTGCTGCCTATGCGCAGGGGAAAGCCGTTGAGGCTGCAAGTTATTTGGAGTTTGATGCTGTTATCGAGCCTGCCATCACACGTGATGTGATTGCACAGGCTCTACGTTGATGCCTCTCTAAAAAGGGGCGCTTCTAGCTGGCTCGCTTAATGATCGTCAGCACGCCTGCGTCCGCATCCAAGCGCACGCGATCGCCGGTTTTAATCGTTTTGGTGGCGCTGCGCAGATTGACGATGGCCGGCAAGCCGTATTCCCGCGCCACAACGGCGCCGTGAGAAACTGCAGAGCCAACGTCAGTCGCTAGGCCGGCGATTAAGCTGAAGTAGGGCGTCCAGCCAACGTCAGTAATCGGCGCTATGAGTATTTCTCCTGGCTGCAATTGTGCAGCCTCGGAGATGGTAATTGCGACGCGTGCTGTGCCTTCTACCTGACCGCGGCTAACCGGACGTCCGACAAGCTCGTTGTCATTGGCGCCAACGCTGGGTGTCCAAACGGCTGGTTCGGGTTTGCCCACGCTGATATCGTCAAACTCTAAACGCTCGTTAAAGCTCAAGGCGACACGGCGTTGCTGTACCTTCTCAACCCATTCAGCGCTAGGTGCGTCAACAAATTGCCTTAATTCTGCACGGGTAAAGAAAAAGACAAGATCTGAGTCTGGCAGATGCCCTTCCTTCGCCAGAACTTCTCCCAGGTGCCGGTAGCCACGCTTTAGCCGATGAGTGGCCTCAACCAGCAAGCTTTTAGTTTGTTCGCGGTGGCGAATTGCGCTGTGTGCCTTTGGCAGCAGCCAGCGCAACATTCGAGGTAGTGACTTGTAGTCAATGTGCGGGTGCTGTTTTTTCTGGTAGTTGCCCTGCAGTCGTGCAGCAAGTGATGCCTGCATGGTTTCTACCAGTTTTTCAGGCTCGTCTATCCATCCCTTCTCACGCACGCAGAGTTCGCGGTAGGCCCGGTGGCCATGCCGAGCAAGAAATTCTTCAAATGCTTTGCCAGCGCTGCCGCTGTCAGGGCTTCGCAACCAGGACAGCGCAGTGCTGGTGTCGGTATCCTTGAAGCGTTGCGGCGCTTGGGGGTTGCGCGCAATGGTATCCACAACCTCATCGAGTTGATCAACCATCATTGCGCTTTCAACATACTGTGCGCCGGCCAGCAAGCGGGCTGCTTCGGCCTGCTGGTCATAGGTTGGAGGACGTTCGCCGTTGGACACAATGCCCTGAATGACGCCTTCCATCACGCCTGAGCCGGCTGAGCTACGCAAATGCACCTCGTTGGTTTCGCAGAGCCAGGGAAACTTCTTCTCCATTTCCGTCATCATATCGGCACTGTTATCGAAGTATTCGATATGCATGTGTTTAAAACGTGATTCAAATTCGGCCGTTACTTTCTGCCCCCGCAGGCAGTAGGCGATAAACTGGACGCTACCCCAAAGTCTGCGCAGGAAGGAGGCTTTGTTTTCGGGTTCCTTTAACTCGTCAATGGGTCTGCCGCAGACACTTTGTGCCATGCTCTCGCGGCTTGAGATCGAGGAGTAGCGCACAGCTTCAAGCCCGCCAGTCATATTGATGAAGAGGTGGCCATAAAATTGATTGATCTGGGTCCAGTCCTGAGTGATCGCCGGGCGACCTCCGTAGACGACGTGCATGTGCTGCATTCCGTGCTCGATGGCACGTCCTTGTACGTCAAAAGTCAGTGGGCACACCGCGCCGGGCATCATCTCGCCAACGTTACAGCGGGTTATCACATTGTCGTCGGGGATGGGTGTGTCTAGTTCATTTAGGTCGGATCCCACCGTTGTGATGGGGCGGGCCTGCAGCCAGAACAATTCACCGCTTTGGTCGATAGCCCATTCCAGGTCAAGCGGCATACCGTAGCGCTCAGCGGCATTTCGGGCCTGACTCGCTAAGTCTTGCAACTGTTGATTCGTTAGTATTGGCTCGGAGCCGACCAGATCACTCAGGGCGATAGTATTGTCTGGTGTCAGTTCATAGTGGTCAGGTGTACTTTCACCGCTAACAAGCGCCTCGCCCAAGCCTCTTACTGCATCGATAACAAGGCGATCATGGCGCCCACTCACGGGATCGACAGTAAACAGAACGCCAGCGGAAGCTGCATTCACCATGCGTTGCACGACAACGCACATCTGTACCTCACTCAGGTCCGCCTGGCTTTCTTGGTAGGCTTTTGCGCGGGCGCTGTCCAGTGAAGCGACACATTGTTTTATGGCGCTTTTCAGTTGATCGATGCCTTCGATATCGAGCAGGGTTTCATATTGGCCTGCAAAGGATGCTTCTGCGCCGTCCTCGCCAAGCGCTGAGGAGCGAACGGCCACCTTGCCGCCACCGACCGAGGCGTAGGCCTCTTCAAGACCCTCGGGTAGCGCGTCGGGCGCAGTGATGTCAAGAATGACAAAGGCGGGAGGAACCGCAAAACCGAGATTGGTCAGTTTGTTGAGTCCTTCGGCCTTTCCGCCAACGGCTTCGTCCTGAATGTCACTGATAGCGAGAATACGCGGTGCACTTATTATATCTGTTGTCATTCTTGTTTCCTGAGCTGCCCTGGGGGCAAAGTGTCGTTCTGAGAGAATTCCGGAAAGGGTATAGCATTGGGTGTAAATTGCGAGTGACGAAATTGTCAGGTTTGATGGGGGTGGGGGCACCGAAAGCTCGACGTTCGGCTCGCAAGGGAGCGCATACAGAGCGCGCAAATCAGTGAAATGTACTGATCTGTGGATGTGCAAAGTTTAACAAAGCCACCGGTTGGTCCATGATGTGATACACAGACCTTTTTGATTTAAATAGCATAACAATAGCGAGGTGAAAGAAAGTGCGTGAATACCTGCAGTTCTATATTGATGGGAAGTGGGTCAACCCGGTCGAGCTCAAAACCCTTGCAGTGGAAAACCCAGCCACAGAAGCTACTTGCGGCTTGATTGCGCTGGGATCAAAGGCGGATGTCGACATCGCGGTGGCTGCTGCCCGCAAGGCTTTTCCGGGCTGGTCGCAAAGCACTCGAGAGGAGCGTCTGGATCTGCTGCAGGCAATCCAGGCCGAATACGAGAAGCGCATGCCGGACCTCGCGGCTGCCGTTACAGAAGAAATGGGCGCACCCGCAGCGCTGGCTCAGGGAGCGCAGGTGGGGCTGGGTGCGGGGCATCTGGCCTCTGCGATTGAAACCCTGAAACATTTCGTCTTTGAAGAGCAGCGAGGAGAGACCCTCATCGCACGGGAGCCCATCGGAGTGTGCGGTTTGATCACGCCGTGGAACTGGCCCCTGAACCAGATAGCCGTCAAAGTGTTCCCAGCGCTGGCAACGGGGTGCACCATGGTACTTAAACCATCTGAGGTGTCGCCCTTCAGTGCTCAGATATTTACGGAAATTCTTGATGCAGCGGGCGTGCCCGCTGGCGTATTCAATTTGGTGCAGGGCGATGGTGCAGGCGTGGGTGTTGCCTTGTCTCAACACCCGGATATCGACATGATCTCCTTCACCGGCTCAACGCGCGCTGGCGTCGAAATTGCCAAAAATGCCGCGCCTACCGTAAAGCGCGTGTCTCAGGAATTAGGCGGAAAAAGCCCCAATATCATTCTGGATGACGAAGCGTTTGCCGAGAGTGTAACCGCGGGCGTCGGCAGTATGATGGGGAATTCCGGGCAGACCTGCAGCGCGCCGTCGCGCATGCTGGTGCCCCGGGCACGACTGGAGGAGGCCCTGGTCATTGCGCGGGAAACGGCTGCCAATGTGACTGTGGGCGATCCCGGAGGTGAATTTGATATTGGCCCGGTGGCGTCAAAAGCACAATTTGAGAAAATACAGGGGCTGGTGCAAAAGGGTATAGATGAGGGCGCTGAGGTGGTTGCCGGTGGCTGCGGCCGTCCTGAAGGTTTAAGCGAGGGCTACTATGTCAGGCCGACGGTGTTTGCGAATGTGAGCAACGATATGACGATCGCACGGGAAGAAATATTTGGTCCCGTATTGACCATTTTGGCGTATGACACGATCGAGGAGGCCATCGCAATTGGCAATGACACGGAATACGGTCTGGCGGCCTATGTGTCAGGCGCGGATTTGGAACAGGCTCGCGCGGTAGCGCGGCAATTGCGCGCAGGTCGAGTGGTTATCAATAAGGCCTTTGACTTTAATGCTCCCTTTGGCGGCTATAAACGTAGCGGCAATGGCCGGGAATGGGGTGAGTTTGGCTTTGATGAATACCTCGAAACCAAAGGCCTGCTCGGCTTTGCACCTTCGTAATGTCAGCTTAGCGCCAGATTAAAGTCCGCTTAGGGCCAGGCTCAGCTTGAGCCCGGCCACAACGCTTTACGCGTTTACGTCTACCACTAGACGTCCTTTGACCTTGCCGGCGAGTAGCTCCTGCGCACAGGCAGGGGCCTCAGCCAGCCCGATATCGACAGCGACTGTGTCCAGCGTGGCGGTATCCAGGTCGCGGGCCAGCCGCTCCCAGGCCGGTTTGCGCACATCCAGCGGCGCCATGACGCTGTCAATGCCGTAAAGCGTCACGCCCCGCAGGATGAAGGGAGCCACACTGGAGGGAAACTTCATGCTTTCTGCCAATCCGCAGGCCGCCACTGCGCCGCGATAGCGGGTTTGTGCGCAGGCATTGGCCAGTGTGTTCCCCCCCGCTGCATCTACGACACCGCTGTAGAGCTCCTTTTGCAGAGGTTTGCCGGCTTCAGTCAATTCGGCACGATCAATAATAGCGGTGGCACCCAGTGACTTCAGATAGTCGTGTTCATGGGCCTTTCCGGTAACGGCCGTAACATCAAAGCCGGCCTTGTTAAGCAGCATGATGGCAATACTGCCGACACCGCCGGTGGCACCTGTGACCAAGACAGGGCCATCATTGGGCGCGATACCGTGATTGATCAGCGCCTCGACACACAGGGCGGCTGTGTAGCCGGCGGTTCCGATAATCATGGCCTGGCGTGTATTAAAGGCCGTTGGCAGACCAATCAGCCACTCTCCTTTCAGGCGAGCATACTGGGCAAGTCCCCCCCAGTGCTTCTCACCCACTCCCCAACCGTTGAGAACAACGGCATCACCTGCTTTCCAGGCTGGGTGATTGCTTTCTTCCACAATGCCCGCAGCGTCGATGCCGGGTACCATCGGAAAAGAGCGGACCACCGGTGAAGTGCCGGTAATGGCCAGCGCGTCTTTGTAGTTGATGGTTGAGTAATCGATTTTGACCAGTACATCGCCGTCGGGCAGTGACGCCTTGTCCAGCTCAGCGAGTTCGACGCTCTGGGTATCACCTTCTTTCTGGATGAGTAGTGCTTTCATGGCATGATCCTTGGAAATACGACGTTGTTGATTGCAGCTGTAAACTTCGAAATTGTGAGATCCTGAATGGCTTCTGAAAGGTATCAGTCTATCAAGAGCAAAGGAAACGGCTACTAAACCAGATTCAGCAATTTCAGTAGAAACAAACCCAAAGTGATAGTGAAAGGTGCCAGAGCTGTCGTGATCACGACAATATTGGCGGCGAGGCGGGCATTGCCTCCCTTGGCCGCCACCATAATATGAGAGGCAACGGCTACCGGGCCACTCAGAAGTAAAAAGTTTACCCCCAGTTCTGCGCCGCGCAGGCCCATGAGTAAGCAAATTGCTGTGGCGATAAGTGGAGCGATCAGCAGGCGAAGCAGGCTTGCTAAGACGATAGCTTGGCGAGACTGTCGGGCGGGACGAAGTTCGATTGCTCCGCCGAGAAAAATCAGCGACAAGGGAATCACAATCTTGCTATAGATTTTGCTGCCTTGGTAAAAATCCGGAGGGAGTACCGCGCCGCTGAGGGCCACGAATAAACCGAGGCAAATGCCGATAATCAGTGGGTTTTTGAGTAGTGCAAGTGCAACAGGTAGCAGGGCGAAGCGGCCGCCATAGGCCGAGTTGAGCACGACCACGGCGAGAATATTGAACAGTAATGTCCACAGCGCTACAGGCATGGCGGCGAGTACCAGCCCTTCCTCGCCAAACGTGCTGGCACACAGGGCCAAACCAATGATGGCAAGGTTGGCGCGGAAGCTGGCCTGACTGATGACGCCGATATCTCCTTGTGAGTGGCCGCGCCAACGGGCCATAAGGATTCCAACAGTCAGGCAGGCAAGGGTGGCGATAACACCGGCCAGTGTGTACGTCGACGAACTGACCTGTTCAATATCGATTTTGGTTGCAGTTGCGAACAATAGCCCGGGCAGGCCGAGATAAAAAATCAGTTGTTCACCGCGGCTGAAAAGCCTCTGGGTGACAGGCACATTGCGATAGAGGAGGGTGCCCAGCAAGATCCAGCCAAATACCGGAAAGATAGCTTTGAGCGATAGTAGCAGCAGTGACAGCATTGAAAACCAGCCTTGAATGCGCCACGCAGTATACACGCTTGCCGACGGCGAGAGTTCCCGCCGGCAGCGTGTTGCTTAGTCGAAGGCTCTCGGCATTTTCATGTTCAGGGCATTCAGACCGCCGTTGACGCCGATAATGTCACCGGTCAGGTAGCTGGCGGCGGGTGATGCCAGATACAGAGCACAGGCAGAGATATCTTCGACTTCGCCCAATCTTCCCATGGGAGTCAGTTCGACCATGGCCTTTTCAATGTCGTCATTGAGTACGGTTTTAAGCGCCTCTGTTTTGGTTGAGCCTACCGCTATGGCATTGACGCGAACCTTAGGTGCAAACTCCTGTGCCATTTCGCGGGTCAGAAAGGAAAGCGCAGATTTGGCCGTGCCGTAGGCAGTAAAAAAAGAGGAGCTTTCCTGGCCTGCGATGGATGAGATGTTAATGATTGAGCCACTGCCCGCAGTCTCAACCATCTTCGGAATGACAAGTTTTGACAGGGCAAAGGCGGTGGACACGTTGAACTGAAATGCCGCGTTAAAATCCTCAACACTGGTTTTCAGCATGGGTTTGGGCGGAAAACCACCAGCGTTATTGACCAGAATGTCGATGCGGCCGAAAGTTTCCAGTGCCTTGTTAACCAGATTTTCCAGTTGATCCTCTTGCATGACGTCGGTGACGACGGTGATGGCTTTTCGGCCATAGGACTCAACCGCTTTGGCAGTCTCCTGTAGTTGAGACTCGGTACGGGCAGCCAGCACCACATCGGCTCCGGCCTCGGCGTAGGCTTTGGCAATGGCAGCGCCAATGCCGCGGCCTGCTCCAGTAATGATTGCGACTTTATTATCTAGGCGAAACTGCTCCAGAATTCCCATAGTGTCCTCTTGCTGCTGCATAGGTGTAACGGAGAGTATCTCCGAGCTAAAAACAATTGGCTATTCAACACCTTATGTACCGAAATTAGGTCATCCGATTGGGTGATACTTGGTGTGAGCGGCCTGTGACAGAATTTTGCAGCACTATGGACACTAGCGACATTACAGAAACAACATGCGCTCGACGCGATAGGAGTAAGTCATGAGTCAGGTATCTCAGGTGCCGCGAAAGCCGCATCGAATCGAGGCCGCCGAAATTCCAGAGCGCTACGGGCGTGGCTGGTACTGCCTGGGTCTGGCGAGTGAGTACACCGATAAACCGGTCAAATTAAACTACTTCGGCACGCGTCTGGTGGCCTACCGAGGCGAAGATGGCGAGGTGCACATATTGGACGGTTTCTGTCCGCATATGGGTGCAGACCTTAGCGAGGGCTGTGTAGAGAAAAACTCGATCCGTTGTCCCTTTCACGACTGGCGCTGGGGTGCGGACGGTGTTTGTGACGATATTCCCTACGCCAAGC
The DNA here is from genome assembly GCA_041619575.1 of Litorivivens sp. Lineage (GTDB taxonomy): Bacteria > Pseudomonadota > Gammaproteobacteria > Pseudomonadales > Spongiibacteraceae > Litorivivens. Next base: position 4,031 of record JBFKDP010000025.1, on the reverse strand, counting down.
GCATTCCGCCCAAAGCTGTTATTCAGTCTTACCCAACGTGTGAGCAAAACCACCTGTTGTTTGTCTGGTATGACCCTGAAGGCAATCCGCCCATAGAAGAACAAGCCATTCCGCGTATTGATGACGTATTCAGCGGGGACTGGACAATGTGGCAAATGGACCTGATGACCATTCAGACCAATTCACGTGAGTTGATCGACAATATGGCGGATGTGGCACACTTTGGCCCCATTCACGGCGCGCCGATCAAGGAATTCAAAAATATCATCCACAAGCACACCTATCAGCAGGTACTAACCGGTGGCAGCGAGCTGTTGGCGGAAGAGGGTGAGCTGACATCAACGGCCACCTACTACGGCCCTGCCTACATGAATACCTATATGACTGGGCAGATAGAGGGGCAGACTGTGGAATCTCGTTTGCTGGTTACCCACGTGCCGATTGATACTGAAAGTTTTGATCTGCGATTTGGCGTGGCTGTTCGCAAGGTTCCGGGGCTTTCCGAGGAAGAAAACAACGAGATTGCCAAGCAGTATACTGAGCAGAATCGCACGGCGTTCTTTCAGGATGTCCATATCTGGCACACAAAGACCCGTGTCGATAACCCGGTATTGTGCGACGGGGATGGCCCGATCCACAAACTTCGTCAGTGGTATAACCAGTTCTACGTCGATCTAGCTGACGTGCCCGACACCTACCAGGAAAAGAAAGAATACGTTGTCGATTATGCAATGCGAAACGTTTGAATCACTACACTGAAACGTCAAGCCCGGCAGCAGTTGGTGGAATTCCACCCACTGTACCGGGCTTTTTAATTTTGTTACCAATACCAGCCTGCTTGCGGTAAGGTTTTGCACAGCCCCAGCGGGACCCTAATTCACGGTGCCGGGCCAGATCAGGCTCGGCATCAACTGCTAACAAATCTAAAAGGAAAACGTTATGGATGTTCGTAGTCTCGGCTATGTTGTAATTGAATCTACCGACCCCTCCAAATGGCTCGACTATGGCACCAACATCCTGGGCCTGATGGTCGCCCCCGGCATGCCCGACGACGGCAATGTCTATCTGAAAATGGATGAGCGTCCTTTTCGCTTTGCTGTCACCAAAGGTTCCCAGGATAGATTGAGTGTTTGTGGCTGGGAGCTGGCAGATCAGGAAACCTTTGAAGCCACCAAGGAGTCACTGCAGAGTGCCGGTATCAGTTTCAGCGAGGCGGACAAAGCGCACGCACAATCGCGTCAGGTCCGCGGACTGATCACGCTGCAAGACCCAGCAGGCAACGGGCTTGAACTTTACTGGGGCGCGTCTCTCGACTACGCGAAGTTTGTATCACCGCAGGGTATTGCGGCGTTCGAAACCGGCTTTAATGGCGATATGGGATTCGGTCATGCGGTATTACCCGCACCCAATCTCAAGGAAACACACGCCTTCTATAAGGATGTACTGGGCTTTGGCGATTCCGACTATATGCATTTTAATTTCAACCCTGATCCCAATGACCCGGGCCAAGGTCTGCATTTTATGCATTGTAACAATCCGCGCCATCACAGTCTGGCTCTGTATCAGGATGAAAGCCCGACGGCCTGTATTCATTTGATGGTTGAGGTTCGCGACGACGTCGACGAAGTCGGGTACTGTATGGACCGCGTCAATGAAGCGGGTATTCCGATTGTATCAACGCTGGGTCGCCACACTAACGACGGTATGTTGTCGTTCTATATGGCTACGCCGACTGGCTTTGCGATGGAGTTTGGTACCGACGGTCTGCAAATGGAATGGGAGGACTACACGCCCACCGTCAGCACTTTGCCGAGCCTGTGGGGCCACAAGTTCCAGATGCCAGAATAATCCGATACGCGTCAGACAGCAGCAGGTAACAGAGGAAGGATTTATGTCAGAGAAAGCTGAACTTCAACAGAAAGTCCGCGCCAGTGCCCGCGCATTGGTGCCGGTATTGCGTGAGCGTGCTGATGCGTGTGAACAGGCGCGACAGGTACCGGCAGAAACAATCAAAGATTTTGCCGACGCTGGTTTTTTTAGAATTCTCCAGCCCAAAAAATGGGGTGGCTACGAGCTTGATCCCCATGACTTCTACGATGTACAGATGATCGTAGCGGAAGGCTGCATGTCGAGCGCTTGGTGTCTGGGGGTTATTGCCATACATAACTGGCAGCTTGCCTTGTTTGATGATCGCGCTGCACAGGATGTTTGGGGAGAGGACGACAGTGTGCTGATTTCCTCATCCTATATGCCGGTGGGCAAGGTGACCCACGTAGACGGCGGATTAACCCTGAGCGGGCAGTGGGGTTTCTCTTCGGGCAGTGATCACTGTGACTGGGTTTTTCTGGGAGCTATGGTGCCGCCGAAAGACGGCGAAGCGGGTGGCCCGCCCGATATGCGAACCTTTCTGGTACCACGCAACGACTACGACATAGTCGATGACTGGCATGTCATGGGACTGAAAGGAACAGGCTCAAAAACGATTGTCGTCAAGGATGCTTTTGTACCGGAGTATCGCACGCACAAAGCGATGGATGGGTTCACCTGTAATAGCCCCGGCAATGCCGTAAATACGGCGCCGCTGTTCAAAATTCCCTTTGGGCAGATGTTTGTGCGCGCAGTATCAACAGCCGCAATCGGAGCCTTGCAGGGAGCCTGCGATAGTTTTATTGAAAAGACGGCCAAGCGCGTTGGTAAAAACGACGGCAAGTCCGCCGGTGAAGATCCCCATGCCCAGTACGCGCTGACACAGGCGACTTCCATCGTTGATGAATTGAAGCTTGTATTGTTCCGTAACTTTGATCGCTTGCTCGAGGCGGCCAATGGCGGGCCGGAGTTGACGATGGAAGAGCGTATCAAGTTTCGCTGGGAATCGGCCGCAGTGCCTCAGCGCTGTATAGACGGTGTTGATCCTTTGTTTGCCTTTGCCGGCGGCTCGGGTATTTATCAGGGGAATGCATTGATGCGCGCCTTTGTCGATATTCACGCCGCGCGCGCACACACGGCCAACAACCCACAGAAATTCGGCGGCAACTGGGGGGCCGTACAGCTGGGTCACCCCAATACTGACTTCTTCCTCTAAGCTGAAATCAATCCCGGCTCTGGCGGCAGGCAGAGCCGGGTGCTTACCTTTCACCCCTAGCTAACAGCCCTAATCTTTCGCTGGTATTGCAAATTGTGCTGCGGTACTGGTCAGAGTGGTGCTACTGCACTAGTCTGGGTAACAATAATGCTAATTGGACGGGAGTCATAGAACATGGATCAGTTTGCTGAGCTGGGCACCTCTGTCTTTGACGAAGACTTCACGTTAAATCCTTACCCCTATCTCGAAGCCCTGTATGACAAACAGGATATTCTGGGTTTTCGTGCAGATGACATGAATTTTGTGTTCCGCTATGAATACGCCCGGCACATTATGTTTGATAAGAATTTTATCCAGGGCTACGACCGTGATTCCACTGCAGAGCAACGCGAAGCGCGCTACGCAGTACTCTACCCGCACCGATATAAGCATTTTCAACATACCTATAATAGCGGTACACCCAACCTCCAACTCAAAGCACTGATCATTCGCTTTATCAATGATATTACCGAACGAGTGTCCTTCTCAGATTCGGCCTCACTATTTACGCGGTTGGCTGAGGGTGGGCGGCTTGATGATTACGCCGAGAAAGTTGCCGTGCTGCCCCTGCGCATATTTTTAAAGACGGCAGGCATTCCCTTTAACGACAGTGAGGCGGAGCACTTGTATTGGTGCGGCTATCGCTTTCTTAACTCCCATGCCAACCCGGCTGATGAAGCCAAAGTCGCAGATGCCGAACTGGCTGTCAAAGATGTCTGGTCATTTGTCGAGGAGCGCTATGGGTGTTTCGCGGAAAACTCGTTGATAGCTGGGTTTATTCGTGATGCAGACGACTTGGGTGTGTCACGGGATTGTATTACCGGCAATATCGCTGCCTTTTTCATTATTGCTCTGGCCAATACCTTGGGCGTGTCGTCGACATACCTGTTACGCAATGCCATTCGCTACC
>JBFKDP010000024.1:0-20921 GCA_041619575.1 Litorivivens sp. | reverse complement strand
GTGATACTCAGGCCAGTTCCCCACAGCGCATTCAAGGCCAGCAGCGTTGAAGCGGCATTCGAGCTGCCGCCGCCGATACCGCCACCCATGGGCAGGCGCTTATCGATATGAATTTTCGCGCCAAGATCGCAATCACAGTGAGACTGCAGTAGACGAGCCGCATGAACAATCAAATTGTCGTCGTGGGCAACATCTGGCAGATCGGGAGTCAGTTCGATGGCGGGGCCGGTGCTAAGCTGGAAGCGCATGGTATCGCCATAGTCCAGCAGTTGAAACAGGGTTTGCAGGCAGTGATAACCGTCGTCCCTGCGCCCGGTAATATTCAGGAAAAGGTTGAGTTTGGCGGGTGATATCAGGCTGACTTCTTTCACGGTGCCTCGCACCGGGCAGTATCCCGCCACTCGCGGATAATCCATTTTAAGCGTATGTCGCCGTTTACCATGTCGATGCGGCTGATGCGGTCAGCGCTATAATCGTAGCGGATCTGCCAGCCGGACTGGGCCAGTTCCTGGATTTTGCCCTCAGTGAGCGGGCTGAGCTGGTAAGGGTGGTCGGGCGCAGCGAGTCCCTGTAGCCAGAACCTGAGGGAGGACACTGGCATATACCAGCCCAGCGATGCCAGCAGTTCTTCCGGGCTATTCGCATGCTGCGGGGCATCGCTGCCGTGGTGAAGGCTGACGCCGGCGTCGTTGCCGTAAATCACCGCGCCACCAACACCCAAGGGGCCGCTCAGTCTGAGAAGGTAGTCTGAGGAGCAATCCTGCCAATCGATGTTGGCGCTGTCTTGTTTGCCGTAGGCCCAAAGGCCAACTTTACCGCTGAAACCCCAGCCCTCATCTGGGTAAGGCTGAGGTGGTGTGCTGCCACAGGCTGCTAAAAACATCGTTAGCGCGAGTAGGTAGGCTGCTCTTGCGGTTTGGCTTGTGCCTTCGGACATCAGTTCGCAGTTTCCGCAGCTGGCAGGTTAACCTTTAATCGATCCAGGGTTTCCATAATGATAGGGCTGTCCGGCGTGTCTCGCAGTCCTTCCTGCCAGACGCTGAGCGCCTGCTCAGTCTGGTTTAGTTGCCAGAGTACCTCGCCAAGATGAGCGGCAATTTCGTGATCCTTGGACTGCGCGAATGCTCGCTGGAGATAGGTTTCGGCCAGTGACAGTTTACCCTGTCGGTATGCAATCCAGCCGTAGCTGTCCTGAATGGCCGGGTCTTCGGGGCGAAGCTCCAGCGCCTTGCTGACAAGCAGGTGTGCTTCTTCGAGCCGGTCGGTCAGCACCGCCAGTGAGTAGCCAAGCGCATTCAGCGCGGTGGCATTGTCGGGATCGTTGCTGAGAATGGTGCGCAAATCCTGTTCCATCAACGCGACATTCTTTCGGCGTTCACTGAAGAGTGAGCGGGCATAGAGCAGATTGCTGTTTTGCGGGTCGCCGGCGAGTGCTTCAGTGAGCAGGGTATGCCCTTCTTTATAGTAGCGCCGATCAAAGAGTAGATCGGATTCGAGTAGGTATAGCTGTGTCTGGAGACCGGGGTAGGTGTTGCGCAGCGACCGAAGTTCTGCCTGCGCCTGCCGGATACCCTCGTGCTCGTCCAGTACCTGCACCATGCGTGTGAGTGCTGGCAGCAATTGCGAGCCGGGTGCGACGTCCCGGTAGTGGTCGATAGCATCGCTCCAGCGTTTTTCCTGCTCGGCGATGCGGCCAAGAAAATAATGGGCGCCATCGCGCTTTGAATCGTCACTCAGAAGGGCGCGAAGGTGACGTTTGGCCTCGTCGAGGTCGCCAATATCCTGATTGACGAGCGCTAGAGCGAGCTTGATCGCACTGTCGTCCGGGAACTGGCTTTCCAGGGCGGTATACTGGGCTTTAGCCTGATAAAGATCTGTTCGAGCATAGAGTTGGGCAAGATGAAGGCGCAGCCGCTTATGATAGGGGTGTGCGTCCACCGCGTAACGCAGGCGTTGGATGGCTTCATCATCGCGACCGAGTTGTTGCAATAGACTGGTTTCAATCAATAGTGCGTGAATACTGGTCGGCTTGGCGATCAGAACTTCGCGAATCAGATGCAGCGCCCTTTGCTCCTGCTGGCGGTATTGCAGTAACAGGGCAACACCGGTCTTTAGGCTGATGTCATTAGGGTGGGCAGCGAGTAATTCGAGCAGCCGGTTTTCATAGCGCTGTTGTTCGGCCTCTGACAGTGATAATGCACTGGCCGAGATCGCGGCAAAATTGGCTTCGTGCTCACTGTCGATAATGCGTTCCATATGATCCAGGGCAGCAACAGGGCGGCGCATTTTCGCCAGCGCAGAGGCCTTGATAAAGTGCGCTTCGCTGGCCTCGGGTTCAATGGCCAGCCAGAGGTCGGTGGCGTTCAGGGCTGTTTCGTCATCGTTGAGAAATTGGGCGAGCCGCGCGGTGGTGGCGATGACACCCAAATCCTGGGTTTCATCGGCCTGCTGCATGTAGTTGTTTAAGGCTAGATCGTATTGTTGTCGTCGAATGGCAAATTCGGCAACCAGCAAATCGTAAAAACTGTCGCCGGGGAAAGAGCGGTAGACGACGGCCTCCTTCTCGGTAGCGGCCTCGCCCGCTGACGAGTCGGCAACAGTGGTGTCGGGAGTTGGCGAACTTGCACAGGCCGTCATTAGTGTGACAGCTAGCAGGGGGGCGAACACACGAAGCCCCGGCAAAAAGGTGGGTATAGTGATCATGGCGCAATTTTAGCATGCCTGCTCAGAGCTGAGAAAAATATCGATTGAAGCGAGCCGTGATGCACATTTGGTGGGCGTCTTGCTAGAATTGCCCCCTTTTCGAGATCGGCTGTTAGCCCTGCGCATGAATCTGCTGGTATTAGGCATCAATCACAACTCCGCTCCGGTGGCAGTGCGCGAGCGCGTGGCCTTCGTGCCGGAAGCGATGGAGACGGCGCTGCAGCAGGCGTTGGGGCTGGCTGGTGTCGATGAAGTGGCAATTCTGTCGACCTGTAACAGAACGGAATTGTATGTGACAGGCGGTGATAACGCTCAAGTGCTGGCGGATTGGCTGGCTGATTATCACGGAATGGCCGCAAGTGATTTCGAGGGTTGTGTCTACAATCACCAGGGTATGCCCGCCATAAGGCACATGATGACTGTCGCTGCCGGCTTGGACTCACTCGTGTTGGGTGAGCCACAAATTTTAGGGCAGATGAAATCCTGCTATGCGGTTGCCAAAGAAGCCGGGTCACTGGGTCCCAACCTGGAACGGGCCTTTCAGCAAGTGTTTGCCACAGCCAAAAAAGTGCGCACCGACACAGCCATTGGCGAGAATCCGGTCTCTGTTGCCTACGCGGCGGTGAGCCTGACGCAACATATATTCAGTAATCTGGCGCGCTGCCATGCGCTGCTGATTGGCGCCGGTGAAACCATTGAGTTGGTGGCGCGCCACCTTCAGGAAAAAGGGGTCAGCAAGCTGACAATCGCAAACCGTACCTTGAGTCGCGCCAGCGAGCTGGCCGAGCGTTTTGGCGCAGAAGCCATATTGCTTTCAGACATTCCCGAGCAGTTGCGGGAAACGGATATCGTCGTTGCGTCCACGGCCAGTCAGTTGCCTATTTTGGGGAAGGGTACGGTGGAAGCGGCCATCCGCAAGCGCAAGCATCGCCCGATGCTGATGGTAGATATTGCCGTGCCTCGCGATATTGAAGCCCAGGTCGCTGAACTACCGGATGTGTATCTCTATACCGTTGATGACCTGCGTGAGATTGTTGATGAAAACCGTAAGGCGCGGGTGCATGAGGCGCACAAGGCGGATGAGATTATTGACGCTGCCCTGCATGAGTGGGAGCGCCAGTGGCGCGCTCTGGATGCCGTTGATACGGTAAAGGATTATCGCTCTCAGGCCGATGCCCTGCGTCAGCACGAAATGGAAAAGGCCCTGCGATCGCTGGCCAATGGTGTGGCTGCCGAGCAGGTGCTTGAGCAATTGGCAAGGGGCTTGACCAATAAACTGATACACAGCCCCAGTTCTCGTCTGCGTGAAGCGGCCGCCAATGGGGAAACGGAAACTCTCAAACTTGCGCGTCGGCTGCTTGGGCTGGACGACGGCGAGTCGAAATAAAAGGCCACTATGAAAGCCTCGATTGCAGCAAAACTCGATAACCTGCTAGAACGTTTCGAAGAACTCTCTGCCTTGCTCAGTGCGGCGGAAGTCATCGCCGATCAGGAAAAGTTTCGTGCCTACTCCAAAGAGTATGCCGAGCTCGAACCGGTGGCGCAGTGCCATCAGCGTTACAAGAAGGTGGAAGCCGATCTTGCGGATGCTCGCACCATGCAGGGCGATGGTGATGCTGAAATGCGTGCCATGATTGACGAGGAAATACGTGAGAACTCCGAGACGCTGTCTGAGCTGGAAGAGGAGCTGCAGACCTTGCTACTCCCTCGCGACCCCAATGACTCCCACAACGTTTTTCTCGAAATCCGGGCAGGTACCGGTGGTGATGAGGCGGCTATTTTTGCCGGTGATTTGTTTCGTATGTACAGCCGCTATGCCGAGCAGCAGGGCTGGCGTCTTGAGATCCTCAGTGAGCGTACCGGTGAGCACGGAGGTTACAAGGAAATCATTACTCGCATCGAAGGCAAGGATGTCTATGGGCAGTTAAAGTTTGAATCTGGCGCTCATCGGGTGCAAAGGGTTCCTGAAACCGAATCTCAAGGCCGCATTCACACCTCGGCGTGTACGGTTGCCGTGATGCCAGAGCCAGATGAAATGGACGCTATTGAGCTGAATAAAGGTGATCTGCGTATCGACACCTACCGGGCCAGTGGCGCCGGGGGGCAGCACGTCAATAAAACGGACTCCGCCGTGCGCATCACCCACCTGCCCACGGGTATCGTGGTTGAATGCCAGGACGAGCGCTCGCAGCATAAAAACCGGGCCCGCGCCATGTCGCTGCTGCAGGCTCGACTGAACGATGCCGCCTCGAGTGCCGCCGCGGAAGAACAGGCTGAGTCGCGGCGTTTGCTGGTGGGCAGTGGTGATCGCTCAGAGCGCATTCGTACCTACAATTTCCCCCAGGGCCGAATGACTGATCACAGGATCAATCTGACACTCTACAAGCTTGATGAAATCATTACCGGAGACCTACAGCACGTGGTGGGGCCATTGCGACAGGAATATCAGGCTGATTTGCTTGCTGCTCTGGCGGACTAAGCCGTGACGAGCATTGCCAGTTACCAGCAACGTGGCCGCAGTCGAATTGACTCGGATTCCGCCGCGCTGGATATTGACCTGCTGCTGAGTCATGTAATCGGCAGGTCGCGCAGTTATCTCTATGCTTACCCGGAATACGAATTGGATGGCGACCAGTGTTCGCAGTTGGACACGCTGCTTGAACGGCGCTGCAGTGGTGAACCCATTGCCCACCTAACCGGATGCAGTGAATTTTGGAGCTTGCCGCTGAAGTCCACGCCGGCGACATTAATCCCGCGTCCCGATACCGAATGTGTGGTTGAAACTCTCCTGCAGCTCTTTCCCCAAGATCAACGTTGCAGCGTATTGGATTTGGGGACCGGTACCGGGGCGATTGCGCTGGCCTTGGCCAGCGAACGTCCGCGATGGGATGTGACTGCCTTCGAATTGAATGTGGCGGCAGTTGCGCTGGCGAAGGAGAACGCCCAGCGACTCGGTCTAGAGCATGTGTGTATTGTGCAGTCGGATTGGTATTCGGCCGCGACCACTGAGCGCTTCGATATCATTGTGTCGAATCCTCCCTACATAGAGGAAGGCGACCCGCACCTGGAGCAGGGCGATCTGCGTTATGAGCCGCGCAGTGCACTGGTTGCCGGTGCGGATGGGCTTGATGATATCCGTCGCATCGCCCGTGATGCCGGACAATATCTTCGCCCCGGTGGTATTCTCGTGTTGGAGCATGGCTACCGGCAGGCTCAGCCGGTGGCGACCGAGCTGAATCGCTGTGGATTTGAGGCGATAGAATGTCGCCAGGACTATGGTGGCAATCCGCGAGTCAGTTTTGGCTGGTGGCCGAAGGGGCAAACCGATGCAGGATGAAGAACTGCTGCGCTACAGTCGCCATATCCTGTTGCCGGGTCTGGATGTTTCCGGGCAGGAACGTTTGCTGGCGGCCAGTGTGTTGGTGGTTGGCTTGGGCGGGTTGGGAAGTCCGGCCGCACTTTACCTTGCCGCCTCCGGCATTGGTCGGCTGATTCTGGTTGATGACGACGAAGTTGATTTGAGTAACCTGCAGCGCCAGATCGCTCATGCAACGGCTGATATTTCGCGTCCCAAGGTTGAGTCTGCCCGCGATGCCTGTCTGGCTGTAAACCCGTCGATAGCCGTGTCGGCACTTGTGCAACGACTTGCCGGTCAGGCTTTGCAGGAGCTTGTGTTCAGCGTGGATCTGGTTGTTGATTGCAGCGACAATTTCACTACCCGCTTTGCGCTGAACAAAGCTTGTGTTGCCGAGCGCAAACCCTTGGTGAGTGGTGCAGCTATTCGCAGTGAGGGGCAGTTGTCAGTGTTCGATAGCCGTCGGGATAATTCGCCCTGCTATCGCTGTCTATACAGTCCGGATGGCGGCGAAGAACAGCTCGATTGTGCGACGGCCGGTGTGCTGTCGCCTGTTGTTGGTGTCATCGGATCCATGCAGGCACTGGAGGCGGTCAAGCTTCTGTCGGGCTTTGGGCAGCCACTTACGGGTCGCCTGCTACTGCTGGACGGTGCTACCATGGACATCAGAACGCTAACACTGGGTAAAGACCCGGCCTGCCCGGTCTGTGGCGGGTAGTATTTGATAACAAAAATCTGTGTGGCTGCAGCAACGCGCGCACATACATTCATTGCGGAGACTTGCCGATGCGCATGCTTCTGAAGCTTTATTACTGGCTGCATGACAACCTGTTTGCGGTGCTCAAACACTTGGATGGTCTAGCCTTGTTGGCCATTCGATTGTTCCTTGCGCCCATTATGATTGCCGCAGGCCTGAATAAATGGCACAACTTTGAAAGTACCGTGGAGTGGTTTGGTAATGCCCAGTGGGGGCTTGGTCTGCCTTTTCCCGATATTCTGGCGGGTCTGGCTACCGGCACCGAATTGTTTGGCGGTTTTCTGCTTCTTTTTGGTCTGGCCGTGCGCTGGGCAGCCATTCCTCTGCTGGTCACTATGGCGGTCGCAGCCATGGAAGTTCACTGGGAAAATGGTTGGTATGCTATAGCGCCCAGTGATCCAACGACCAGCACATCCAAGGTGCTGGCCGATGTGGGCATTCCCGGAGCGGAACAAAGCCTTGAAAATAGTCTTGAGGTCGGTAAACGCCTGGCGCGAATACGGGGCATTTTGCAGGAGCACGGCGACTATGAGTGGCTGACTGCCAAAGGCCCGGTAGTGGTTCTGAACAACGGCATCGAATTTGCTACCACTTACTTTATTATGCTGCTGGTGCTGCTATTTTGGGGGGGTGGTCGCTACGTGAGTCTGGATTACTATCTCGACCGGAGTGCAAGGCGTACACTGGAAGACAGTGAGCCACCACTGCGAGATTTGGACGACCTGAACGTCCCAGACTGACCCGCATTCCCTTCGCAATCCCGGCCTCGTGGCCGGGATATGCCATTTCCGAGCGCAGCCAGCCGTCATTTGATAGAATGCCGCCCTCTTAAACGATTATCGAGGATCGACATTGCTGAAAAAGCTGTTCAAAAAGCCAACTGCGGCGGAAGCATCTCCGGACAAAGTCAGCGCGCATGCTAGCCAAGGCCAAAAATCTGCTGGCGCCACACCCACCGGTCATGAGTCTTCAGCCAACGCCACCGAATCACCCAAGAGTAAGCGTGGCAAGCGGCGTGGCAAACGCGCAGCCGATGCACAGCAAAGTTCCTGGTCGCTAGCTGATTTTCAGGTTCCCGAAGTTCCAGGCAAAGTTCGATTTCACGACCTTGGCATTGATGAGCGCATCATGCGCGCAATTGCTGACCTCAACTTTGAATACTGCTCTCCCATCCAGGCTGCGGCTTTGCCCCATACCCTGCGCGGTCATGATGCGATCGGCAAGGCGCAGACGGGTACCGGCAAAACGGCAGCCTTTCTAATTTCCGTGATCAATGATCTCTTGAAGAATCCGATTGAGGAAGAGCGCTATCTGGGCGAGCCTCGTGCCCTGGTGATTGCACCAACCCGTGAGCTGGTCCAGCAGATTGCTGAAGATGCACGCCAGCTGACACGCCACACTGGCCTGAATGTTGTCACGCTGATAGGCGGCATGGACTATCAGAAACAGCAGAATCAGCTCGCCAATGATCTGGTTGATCTGGTGATTGCCACGCCGGGCCGTCTGCTCGACTTCAGTGGTCGCGGCGATCTCTATCTGGATCGGGTCGAGCAGTTGGTTATCGACGAAGCTGATCGCATGCTCGACATGGGTTTTATTCCCCAGGTTAAGCGAATCATTCGTTTGACACCGCCGAAGGAATCCCGTCAGACGCTTTTATTCAGTGCGACCTTCACCGACGACATCATCCGCCTGACTGAACAGTGGACCTTCCAGCCAGTCAATATCGAAATTGAGCCGGAGCAGGTGGCGACTGACAATGTTGAGCAGAAAGTGTTTCTGGTGTCTGAGCGGGAAAAATTTCAAATTCTCCAGCACATAGTGCGCATGCCGGAAGCGGTGAGCGTAATCGTGTTTGCCAATCGGCGCGACCAGACTCGGCGCCTCCATGAGCGTTTGCGCAAGAGCGGAATTGCGGCGGGATTACTGTCGGGTGAAATTGCCCAGAACAAGCGCTCGCAAACTCTACAACAATTCAAGGATGGCAAGATTCAGGTGCTGGTTGCCACGGATGTAGCCGGGCGCGGCATTCATGTGGATGGCATCAGCCACGTCGTGAATTTTACGCTGCCAGAAGACCCGGAAGATTACGTGCACCGCATAGGTCGCACCGGCCGGGCGGGCGCTAAGGGCACGTCAATCAGCTTTGCCTCTGAAGATGATGCTTTTCTCTTGCCGGAAATCGAAACCTTACTGGGCGTAAAGTTGCCCTGTGAGCAGCCCCCTGAAGACTGGGTTTCGTAAGCCCGGCCTCGCTTTAGCGTTCTTTCAGCTTCTCTACCCACAGTATCGTGCCGCCGCAAACCGCGGCCGGCATGATGACAAGATTCACGATGGGTATCATCGTTCCCGCCATCACCATCAGGCCAAAAGGCAGTGTGCTGCCGCGTGCGGCTCGCAAGCGCCGTTTGCTTTCCGCAAAGCTCAGGCCGTGATTGTCCATGGCATAGTCACAATATTCGAGTGACAGCATCCAGGCGCCCAACAAAAACCAGAGCACTCCCGAAAACGGTGCAACGGGCGGGATGAAACTGAAGATCAACACCAATAGGGCAAAGATCGCATAGTAAAGCAGCTTCCGGATTTCCCTGATAATACTGCGTGGAAAGCTGGCAATCGCGGCCGCAATGGTTTCACGCCCCTGTACCTCGCGTCCCGAAATTCGCTCTTCGACTTTTTCCGCAAGCAGTCCGTTAAAAGGGGCTGCTATCAAATTGGCAATCGTACTGAAGCTGTACATGGCAATAGCCAGCACCAATACAACGGCGAGGGGCCAGAGTATCCAGCTGAGAAAGGACAGCCACTCGGGTAACCAGTTCATAATGGCGCTGATGCCTTGTCCCAGATAGTCAAAGCCTAGCGTCATCAAGCCTGCAAAGATGATGAAATTGATCAATAGTGGCAGCGCGACGAACAAGCGGATGCCGGGTTCGCGAAGCATGTTGAAACCGCGCATCAGGTAATTCAGATCACTTTTCATGCTTTGCCTCGTGCCTTGGCTCAATCGTTGTTAGTGTACTGTCTTGGGTGCTCAGGTCACCAGTGCCTTGTTATTGAGCGGCAAGTGAGCGCAGCCCTCGCAAGGGGGCTATGTTGATTATTTTTCATGTCGGGCTGGGCACTTGAGCCCGGCCGCAAGTAGCGCACAAGCAGTGTTGTTCCTGGATAAATTTTTCTATTTGCGCCTTATCCAGTTTTGCTGTCATGCACCAGCAGTTTTCGGCTGGCCGGCCTGCAGCAATCGCACACTGGTTTGTCTGTCCGCAGTCAGGGCATGTACCGGCGGTGGCTTTTGCGGGGGCTTTTATGTGGGCGTCTGTATATCTCGGCTTGCGGCTCATCGCCTGTGTCTCCTCTGCGTAGGTGCATTTGCCTACCAGCAAAGTGCCGGTGCAGCCGGTATACTGTCTGTGGAGGCCTGAAGATGCAAGATGACGACAATTGGTTTGCCAAAGAAGTGGGTGATGTAAAGCCCCTTAAAGCGGAGCAGCGTGTAGCGATTCGGCGCGAGGATATTTCCGGATTGGCGGTTGCTGCGCGGCGTGAAGCTGCAATAAAGGAGACAGCGAAGGACGATAATTTTCTGTCAGACGCCGATGTCCCTCTGCTTGATGCGCACTATGTGCTTTCGTACCAGGGAGGCGGCGTGCAGAATGGGGTGTTTCGCAAACTCAAGCAGGGAAGCTATGAGCACGAGGCGCGGCTGGACCTGCATCGTATGACGGTGGAACAGGCGCGGCAGGAAGTCTTTTCCTTTGTTCGCGAGGCGGCTCAATTAAGTCTTCGGAGCTTGCTCATTATTCATGGTCGCGGCTTTGGTTCGCAGACACAGGGGGCGGTGCTCAAAAGCTACCTGAATGTGTGGCTGCCCCAGTTGGAACCTGTGCTGGCCTTTGTCAGTGCCCAGCCTCGCCACGGTGGCGTGGGCGCGCTCTACGTGTTGCTCAAGAAAAGCGTTGAGAAGAAACAGCAGAATCGCATTCGCTTTAATCGTGGTCGGGAGGAGTGAGGCACCGAGTTGCTTACTGGGCGCCGTTTCGCTTGAGGATGTCTACAAACTCTGCAGAATTGCGGTGCTCTGTCATATAGCTGAGGACTGTGCGGCCGATGTGATTCTTTGCGTTGATATCGTGGCCTGCTTGCAGAAACATAGCTACGAATGATTCGAAATCATCCGCGCGCATGCTCTGGTAGGCTTTTTCCAGCATGTGAAAATCTGCGTTGGCACCTGCGGGCGGTTGAACGTTGAGGAACTGGCGAATCCGGTCTTCCGTCCAGACTTCGTCGAGTACTTTTTCTTTATCTTTGCGCATTGTCAATCCTTCAGTATGCTTCAGCCGTTCAGCTTTTTGTTTAGCAGTTGGTTAACCATGCCGGGGTTGGCTTGGCCCTGTGACGCTTTCATAATCTGGCCTACAAAAAAGCCCAGCATTTTCTTGCGCTTTTTGTCGTCGGCGGATTTGAACTGTTCCACTTGGTCCGGGTTGGCGGCGAGGACGTCGTCTACCATTTTTTCAATGGCGCCACTGTCAGAGACCTGCTTCAAGCCCTTGGCATCTATCACGCTGTCAGCGTCGTGGCCGTCGCCCTGCCAGAGCGCTTCAAACACCTGTTTGGCAATCTTGCCGGAAATGGTGTTGTCGCGAATACGCTGAATGAGTCCGCCCAGTTGCTTGGCACTTACAGGTGTTTGCTGGAAAGCAAGACCTTCGCGATTGAGGCGACCCATCAATTCACTGGTGATCCAGTTGGCGGCCATTTTCGCGTCGCCTGCTGCAGTGGTAGCCTCTTCAAAGTAATCGGCGATAAAGCGCTCGGCAGTCAGAATGTCAGCGTCATAGGCTGACAGGCCGTAGTGCGCTTCGAAGCGAGCGCGTTTGGCATCGGGCAACTCTGGCAAGTGCGCTTGCAGATCCTTGATCAGGCTTTCTTCAATGGCAACGGGCAGCAGATCCGGGCAGGGGAAGTAGCGGTAGTCATTGGCTTCTTCCTTGCTGCGCATGGGTCGGGTTTCGTTGCGTTCACTGTCGTAAAGGCGGGTTTCCTGAGTGATTTTGCCACCGTCCTCCAGCACATCAATCTGGCGTTGAGCTTCAATTTCTATAGCGCGCTCGATAAAGCGGAAGGAATTCAGATTTTTGGTTTCGGTGCGCGTGCCAAGTGTGTCGTCGCCCTTCAGGCGCACCGAGACATTCGCATCGCAACGCAGCGATCCCTGCGACATGTCACCGTCTGAAATGCCCAGATAGGTGACGATGGAGTGAATCTTTTTCAAATAGGCGACCGCTTCCTCAGCGCTGCGCATATCCGGTTCTGAGACAATTTCGATCAAGGGTGTGCCGGCGCGGTTAAGATCAATGCCAGACATGCCGTGGCCGTGAAGATCGAAGCTGCCCTCGTGCAGCGATTTGCCTGCATCCTCCTCGAGGTGAGCGTGGTGAATACGAACGCGTTTGCTACTGCCGTCGGCCAGTTGGATGTCCAGATGCCCGGGGCCAACGATGGGTGCATCCATTTGGCTGGTCTGGTAACCCTTGGGCAGGTCCGGGTAAAAGTAGTTCTTGCGATCAAAGACGGACTCGCGACAGATTTCAGCATTGACGGCCAGGCCAAATTTAATGGCACTTTTTACGGCCTCTTCGTTCAGCACCGGCAGTGTACCGGGCAAGGCAAGGTCCACAGCGCAGGCCTGGGTATTGGGCTCAGCCCCAAAGGTTGTGCTGGCGCCTGAGAATATTTTCGATCGGGTTGAAAGTTGTACGTGCACTTCGAGGCCGATTACTGTTTCCCACTCCATTGTCATCTCCTTAGGCAAAAGCCGGTGCGAATTGCTTGTGCCAGTCGGTTTGCAGCTGGAATTGGTGGGCTGCGTTCAGTATGTCGCCTTCGCAAAAGTCGCGCCCTATCAATTGCAGTCCAACGGGTTTGCCGTCTGCCATGCCGGCGGGAATGGACAGGGCGGGTACGCCGGCAAGGTTGACTGCGATGGTGTACATGTCTTCGAGGTACATGGTCAGCGGGTCGTCGACTTTTTCGCCAAGTGCAAAAGCGGGGTTGGGTGAGGTCGGTCCGGCGATCATGTCGACTTCTTTAAATGCCTCGATAAAATCGTTCTTAATTAGTCTGCGAATCCTCTGGGCCTTGCGGTAGTAAGCATCGTAGAAGCCTGCCGAGAGTGCGTAGGTGCCGACCAGAATGCGACGCTTCACTTCGTCACCAAAGCCTTCTTCGCGTGTTCGTGTGTAAAGATCAGCCAAATCCAGCGGGTTGTCGCAGCGGTGACCGTAGCGAACGCCGTCATAGCGCGACAGATTGGTCGAGGCCTCGGCCGGGGCGATGACGTAGTAGCAGGGTATCGACAGGTGGCTGTGCGGCAGGCTGATGTCTTTTAGCGTGGCGCCCATTTTTTCGAATTCAGCCAGCGCTTCGCGGATTTTGTCAGCAACCGCATCGGACAGCCCCTCCGCGAAGAACTCTTTCGGCACGCCAATTACCTTGCCCTGCAAGGAATGATTCAGGCTGGCGCTGTAGTCCGGTACGGCGCAATCGATGCTGGTGCTGTCTTTCTCGTCAAAGCCGGCCATGGCCTGCAAAAGCAGGGCAGCGTCTTCTGCGGTTCGGGTCATTGGGCCAGCTTGATCGAGGCTAGATGCAAAGGCGATCATGCCGTAGCGGCTGACCCTGCCATAGGTCGGTTTGAGGCCGGTCAGATTGCACAGTGCCGAAGGTTGTCTGATCGACCCGCCAGTGTCTGTGCCCGTCGCAGCCGGAGCCAGGCCCGCTGCAACCGCCGCTGCTGAGCCACCAGAGGAACCTCCAGGAACGCAGTTTGTGTTCCAGGGATTGCGCACAGGGCCGTAGTAGCTGGTTTCATTGGATGAACCCATTGCAAACTCGTCCATATTGGTTTTGCCCAGCGTTACCATGCCGGCGGTTGCAAGCTTGTCGACGATGGTGGCGTTGTAGGGTGCGATAAAGTTATCCAGCATTTTGGAACCGCAACTGGTACGAACGCCGTTCGTGCAGAAGATATCCTTATGGGCCAGTGGAATGCCGAGCAGGAGGCTGTTTTCGCCGCTTGCGCGCATCTCGTCAGCATTGCGGGCAGCAGCGAGAGCGTGATCTTCCAGCACAGTGATATAAGCATTGAGGGTCGGGTTGTGGGCAGCTATTCGCTTGAGGAAGTGCTGTGTCAGCTCTTCGCTGGAAAACTGAGCCCTGGCCAGGCCGTCCGCGAGTTCGCGTAAACTGAGTGTATGCATGTCTGAAAGAGGTCTCTCTATGCTTCGGTTGCGGGCTTCTAAAATGTGTTTTGGCCGTTCATTGGCGTCATATCAGGTGCAGTGCAGGGCTTATTCGATAACTTTAGGGACCAGGTACAGCCCATCTTCGGTACGGGGGGCGATGGCCTGAAAGCGCTCGCGCTGGTTACTTTCGCTGACTTCGTCCTTGCGCAGGCGCTGCACTGCATCGTGGGGGTTGGCCATGGGCGGAATCGAGTCGGTGTCTACCGCCTGCATCTGGTCAACCATAGCGAGAATATCGCTGATTCGCTCGGCAACAGAATCGATTTGCTCTGGCGCGATACGAATGCGCGCGAGGTGCGCGATTTTTTCAATGTCTGAGGGGCTTACCGCCATGTTTCACCTGCTTACCTTGAAAGTGGACGCCGATCATCTGCACGGGAACGACGGGCTGAACACGTTTGTCGGTGTTTCGGCTCGCTATTGCAGTGCTCACTGGAAAACACGGTTGAGTGCGGCTTCATAAAAACGGCGCTGCTGTGCACTCGGCGTTGATCAGGGGCGCTAAAGTTAACATATTTGCGCCTTGCCCTGAATCCCTGCCGTTGATAGAGTTGCAGAGATTTGTGGCGGCCAGCCGAATAATAATAGAAAATAGCGGCCTTTATGCTACTGGCAGTAATAATTTTGCCCTCATCGGGCTCCTACAGGTGATTTGCACAAATGTTCAAACGTATTCGCGGCCTGTTTTCCAACGATCTCTCGATCGATTTGGGAACGGCTAACACGCTTATCTACGTCCGGGATCAGGGCGTGGTGTTGGATGAACCTTCAGTGGTTGCCATTCGGGTTCACAATGGCCAGAAAACTGTCGAAGCCGTGGGTACAGAGGCAAAGCGTATGCTCGGTCGTACTCCTGGGAACATCACGGCAATTCGCCCGTTGAAAGATGGCGTTATTGCCGACTTTCAGGTGACTGAAAAAATGCTTCAGCACTTTATCGCCAAGGTACACCAGAACAGCATAATTCGCCCCAGCCCGCGCGTTCTGGTCTGCGTGCCCTGTAAATCGACTCAGGTTGAGCGACGAGCCATCCGGGAATCCGCGCTGAGCGCCGGCGCCCGTGAAGTTCGACTGATTGAAGAGCCAATGGCGGCGGCAATTGGTGCGGGTCTGAATGTGGAAGAAGCGACTGGTTCCATGGTCGTGGATATTGGTGGTGGTACGACAGAAATTGCCATTATCTCTCTCAATGGTGTGGTTTACTCTGATTCTGTCCGCGTGGGTGGCGACCGCTTTGATGAGGCGATTGTGACCCATGTTCGTCGTACCTACGGCAGCTTGATTGGTGATGCCACCGCAGAGCGTATCAAGCAGGAAATCGGCTGTGCCTATCCACTCGAAGAAGTGCGTGAAATAGACGTTCGCGGTCGCAACCTCGCCGAGGGGATTCCGCGTCGCTTTACGCTGAACAGCAATGAAATTCTCGAGGCGCTGCAGGAGCCGCTAACGGTGATAGTACAAGCCGTCAAGCGCGCGCTTGAACAGTCACCGCCGGAATTGGCTGCCGATATCGCCGAGACAGGTATTGTATTAACCGGTGGCGGTGCGCTTCTGCGCGGAATCGATCAGTTGCTGGCAGATGAGAGTGCGCTGCCGGTTATTGTGGCCGAAGACCCGCTAACCTGTGTTGCCCGTGGTGGCGGCCGGGCGATGGAAATCATGGAAAAACATCGACTGGATATGCTTTCCACAGAATAAGCGGGTCTGAACCCGGGTTCCGGTGAAGACCGGCTAAGGGAGCGACGCTATCAAACCCATTTTTTCGTCAGGATCTTCTGTAGGCATCCGCCTGCTGGTGCTCAGTGTAGTCGCCTTGGTACTGGTTCAGGCGACGCGCAGTCAATGGCTGGACAAACCCTTGTCGTATTTGTCCAGCATTTCCCTCCCTGTCTATCAACTGACCGAGCTTCCCTCGGAAATGACACGCAGCCTGCGGACATTTTTAAGCAGCCGTGAATCTCTGCGCGAGGAAAACGCGCGTCTGCGCGCTGAAGCGCTGGTGTTACAGGCGAAAACTCAAAAGCTGGCATCGCTGCGGGCAGAAAACCTGCGTTTGCGCGAATTGCTGAACTCCTCTTCTCACAAAGAGGAGTCGGTGCTGGTGGCTGAAGTTGTTGGTCTGGCGTCAGATCCCGGTCAGCATGTCTTTGTCATAGATAAAGGCCAGGCTGATGGTATTCAAGAGGGGCAGGCGGTTATTGATGCCGAGGGTCTGGTGGGGCAGGTGGTTGACGTTGCCCGCAATCACAGTCGGGTCATGATGATTACGGACCCGACTCATGCCCTGTCGATTCAGGTAAATCGCAATGGTGTGCGCGCAATTGTCGAGGGTACTGGGCTGATTGACCTCCTGGAAATCAGCCATGTGGCCGCCACGACCGATGTTAAGGTGGGCGACCTGTTGACCAGTTCCGGGCTGGGCGGGCGTTTTCCGGCGGGTTACCCGGTTGCGCGTATTTCAGAAGTGACGATTGACCCGGGTGAACCCTTTGCAACAGTGCGCGCACGACCCTTGGCACAGCTGGATAAAACCCAGTTTGTGCTGCTGGTTTTTAGCCGTGTAGAGGGCGTGGCAAGCGATGAATGATCGCGCCCACAGTTTCTGGGTCGTTTTGCTGACGCTGTTTCTGGCATTGGCCCTGAGTGTTTATCCCCTGCCTTTCTGGGCACGTTGGTTGAGGCCTGACTGGCCAGTGATGGTTGTCTGCTTTTGGGTTCTGTTCTTGCCCAACCGGGTTGGTGTTGGCTGGGCCTGGCTGGCGGGCCTGTGTATGGATATATTGCACGGCAGTTATTTAGGGCAGAATGCGTTTGCGCTGTCGGTGGTTGCCTACTTTGCACACATTTCTCATCAGCGCATGCGTATGTCCGGTTATCGCAAGCAGGCGCTCTTTATTTTTAGTATGGTGAGTATTCATATTTTGCTGAGTCAGTGGGTGCAGAACCTCCTCGGTGTTGCCGACATTAGTTTGCTGGTGGTGTTGCAGGCCTTTACCAGCGCCATGGTTTGGCCCTTGTTGCATGTTGCTCTGACGTACTTGTGCTATCGGTTTGTCGTCAGCTGATGGTGGGTGAATCGCAGCGACAATTCTATCTGGCGTCCCAGTCTCCACGTCGCCGTGAGCTGCTATCGCAGTTGGGTCTCGATTTTATTGTGCTCCCCGCCGATATCGATGAATCGGTGCGCGCCGGTGAGGCGCCCGCTGACTGTGTGCTACGGCTGGCAGAATCCAAAGCAGAAACGGTGTGGAACTCTCCAGAACGGATTCACTCCATACCTGTATTGGCTGCGGATACGCTTGTCGTTCTTGGCGAAAAAATTCTGGGTAAACCGCGGAGTAATGCTGAAGCTGTTAGCATGCTGGAATCCCTGAGCGGGTGTGAGCATCAGGTCATCACAGCAGTGGCGATATGTCAGGGTGAGCACCGGCGCAGCCTGATTCAGACGAACAGGGTCAGCTTTGCTAAACTGGCGGCGGAGCAAATACAGGCCTATGTCGCCAGTGGCGAACCCGCTGACAAAGCGGGTGCTTACGCTATTCAGGGTAAGGCTGCCGTTTTTGTCAGCGAGCTGCGCGGTAGCTATACGGGTGTTGTGGGCTTGCCACTGTATGAAACCAGCCAGTTGCTGCGGCACTTTGGAATCGATATTCCCTTATGAGTGAAGAAATTCTGATCAATGTTACACCGATGGAAACCCGCGTAGCGGTTGTGGAAAATGGGGTGCTGCAGGAGATCTACGTCGAGCGAACTCGCGCCAAGGGAATCGTCGGTAATATCTATCAGGGCAAGGTAGTGCGTGTGCTGCCAGGCATGCAGGCTGCATTTGTGGATATCGGTCTGGAAAAGGCCGCCTTTATCCACGCATCAGATATCGCTGAATTGACAGCCGGCTCCCAGGCCGACGTGCCGGATATCCGAACCAAAGTGAGAGAAGGGCAGGCGTTGACGGTTCAGGTGATCAAGGATCCCCTAGGAACGAAAGGTGCGCGCCTGACAACCCACCTGTCAGTGTCGTCCCGCTATCTTGTTTACATGCCGGAAACCGATCATATTGGCGTTTCTCACCGGATTGATGATGAGCAAGAGCGGCAGCGTCTCAAGCAGTTGGTAGACAATGCTGCCAGTGCTGACGGTGAACAAGGCGGTGGTGGCTACATCATTCGAACGGCTGCCGAAGGTAGTGGTGATGATGAAATTGCTGCGGATACAAAATTTCTCAAACACCTGTGGCAGGCCGTTGACCGGCGCCGCAAGCGTGACCCGGCACCTTCAATTATTTATGAAGACTTGCCCCTGTTTATGCGAACGATGCGAGATCTGGTAAGACCGGGCCTTGAAAAAATCCGGATTGATTCTCGCGAGAGCCATCAGCGAGTCGTTGATTTCGCGAAGGACTATGTGCCGGAAATTCTGCCTATCCTGGAATATTATCCGGGAGAACGTCCGATCTTTGATCTCTACAGTGTTGAAGATGAATTGCAGCGCGCCCTCGACAGGAAGGTTGAACTTAAATCTGGCGGTTACCTGATTATCGATCAGACTGAGGCAATGACGACAATTGATATCAATACGGGCGCTTTTGTCGGTCATCGCAATCTGGAAGAAACCATCTTTAAAACCAACCTTGAGGCAGCGACCGCCCTGGCAAGGCAGCTGAGGGTGCGCAATCTCGGTGGCATCATCATTATCGACTTTATTGATATGCAAGATGCTGAACACCGAAGACAGGTGTTGCGGGCGCTCGAAAAGGCGATGGAAAAGGATTACGCCAAAACCAGTATTACCGGTGTTTCGGAGCTGGGGCTGGTGGAGATGACGCGCAAGCGCACACGGGAAAGTCTGGAACACATTCTGTGTGAGACCTGCCCCTACTGTTCCGGTCGTGGCTCGCTGAAATCGGCAGAAACCGTCTGCTACGAGATCTTTCGGGAAATTCTGCGCGAAGCGCGCGCCTATGAAAGCGATCGCCTTATGGTGCTGGCTTCGCAGGAAGTGGTTGATCGGCTGCTTGATGAGGAATCGGCAAACGTTGCAGATCTGGAAGAGTTTATCGGTAAGGCGATTCAGTTTCAGGTGGAGGCAATCTACACGCAGGAGCAATTTGATGTGGTGCTTCTGTAAACAGGGGTTCGCCCAATAGTATGGTCAGTTTGGTAAGCCGTGCAGGATTAGCGCTGTATCGCTGGTGTTGGGCCTTGGCGATAGTGCTGCTAGTCATACTCGCTTTGTATGCCAGTTTGGGCCGATATTACGTTGACTACTTGTCCAGCTACAGTGCGCAATTAGGGCAGTACATTCAAGTTCAGACCGGCCTTGAATTGCGTATGACAGCGCTGGACGGCGAATGGTCTGGTCTGTCGCCTGTCGTTTCCCTTGAGCAACTGGATGTTCGCCACGGTGACGAAATAGCGGCGCGCGTGTCCGGTTTTCGCGGAAAATTGGGTGTCGTGTCTGGCCTGTTCAGCCGCCAGAGCATTGATCTGTTGGAGTTGCGGGCTAGGCGCCTGGAGTTGCACTTGCATCAGAGCGAGGCAGGCCAATGGCTGTTTGCTGGCAGCCCGTTGCAGGGTGAGTCTTCAGGTGAGTTCGATCTGGTTTCACTGGTGTTGGGTGTACGCGAGGCCGATCTTCGGGAGTTGAGTTTAATCCTGCATTATAACTCTGGGGGTGAAGCACGGTTGTGGGGGCATAACCTGCGCTTTGCCGGTAGCAGTCAATTTCGTCGATTGAAAGCGACATTGGGTATTGCCGATTCCAGTCCTACGCGATTAATTGCAGAGCTTAGCGGAGATCCGCGCGAGCCCGACTTCAGTTTGAATGCCTATATACAGCTTGAAGACAGCTCTTTTAAGTCCGTTGCGCCTCTTTTTGGCGACTACGCTGCACTTGCCGATATTGATGGCAATGGTGAACTCTGGCTAAGCATTGATGGCTATCGCCAGGCTGAGTGGCGCGGTCGCATTGAAGTGCCCGAACTGGCGCTCGGCAGCCTCTGGGAAAGCGAGCAGCGCTTGACTGAAGCCAATATGATTTTCGGCGGCGTACTCGCCTCTGGCCAGGCGCGCGGATGGTTCGAACAGCTCGATTTCTATTGGCAGAATCAGTATATCGACTGGTCTGGCCTTCAGGTGTCAAAAACGACACAAGCAGACTCTCCGCTCAGAGTTGTGCTGCCGCAGCTTGATGTTGGTCAGATGCAAGCGCGATTACTGGGTTCTCAAGCTATGCCCGAGTCGCTCGCCAACATTCTTTCCACATTGGCACCCCAGGGTATGCTTCGAAATATCGCAGTGGATGTCTCTCTGGAAAACCCAAAAGAATTCAGGTTGGTCGCCGACCTCGCTGCAATCGTGTTGGAAAGTTTTAACGGCGCGCCGAGCGTACGTGGGCTTGATGGCTATGTTGAACTCACTGCCGATCAGGGTGAGTTGAGCATCAACCAGGCTGATATTCAGCTCGGTCTGCCGACGGTCTACGCTGAAGCGCTTAAATTGCAGGATGTCACAACACGTCTGCAGTGGGCTATCGCCGATGAGCGTCTGACATTGCGCAGTGGTTCAATTCAAGCCAGAGATGGCAATAGTAGCATTGTCGGTCGCTTGGGTTTGGATATAGCGCTTGCGGCTGACGCACCAAAGTCTTCTTCCATTTCCTTGCTGGTGGGCTTGCGCGATGGTGTGGTTGAGCAGCGTGACCAGTATTTGCCCAAAGTTGTGAATGACGGCCTCCGCAGTTGGCTGGATACCAGTATTGGACAAGGTCGGGTACCGCAGGCGGCATTTCTGCTCGATGGCTC
>JBFKDP010000023.1:0-21035 GCA_041619575.1 Litorivivens sp. | reverse complement strand
CAGCACAGTACGTGCCAATTGATGAAAAGCATCCGCTTCAGCCGCAATCACCATATAGTGCCTCCAAGATCGGCGCTGATGCGATGGCAATGAGCTTTTATAACGCATTCGATTTGCCGTTGACGGTGGCTCGACCTTTCAATACTTATGGCCCGCGACAGTCTGCCAGAGCTGTCATTCCAACAATAATTAGTCAGATCGCGAGTGGAATGACTCAGATAAAGCTGGGCGATGTGTCACCGACTCGTGACTTTAATTTTGTCGTCGATACCTGCCGCGGTTTTATCCAATTGGCCGAAAGTGCGAAGGCGATTGGCGAGGTCGTCAACATAGGTTCCAATCACGAAATATCGGTACACGACACCTTGAGCATGATTCGAGAAATCATGGGAAGCGATGTTGAGTTTGTTGTGGATAATGAGCGTATTCGGCCGGAAAAGTCTGAAGTGTACCGTCTTTGGTGTGACAACACTAAGATTAAGTCGTTAACTGGATTTACGCCGAAGTACGATATCCGAGCAGGGCTAGAGTTGACGATAGACTGGTTTACCCAGCAATGCAATTTGAGCCGATACAAATCCCATATATATAACGTATGAGAAGCCGTAAAGAATGATCAAAGCGTTGATTGATTTTGTTCGCGAACAGTATCATACAAATGACCTTATTCCATTACACGCGCCGGTGTTCGCAGGGCATGAGCGCAGGTATGTGTTAGAGACAATTGATTCGACCTTCGTATCTAGCGTGGGCACCTTTGTAGATAGATTTGAAAGAAACGTTGCGGATTACACGGGAAATCCGTGTGCTGTTGCGACTGTGAATGGCACTGCAGCTCTCCACGTTGCGTTGCGAATTGTAGGCGTGCAACGCGGCGATCTGGTTATTACTCAGCCACTAACATTTGTCGCAACGTGCAATGCCATTGCTTACCTTGGTGCTGAGCCAGTCTTTGTGGATGTAGACCGCTCGACATTAGGTTTGAGTCCCTCTGCAGTAGAAAGTTGGTTGGAGGACAATGCTGAGCTTGGCGATGAGGGTGTCTGCCGTACGAAAAACGGGCGACAGATAATTCGCGCATGCGTACCTATGCATACGTTTGGTCATCCCGTTGAGATCGACGAACTCATAGCTGTGTGCCAGCGATGGAATATCGCTATAGTTGAAGACGCAGCTGAATCACTTGGTAGCTTATACAAAGGAAAACATACGGGAACGTTTGGACAAATCGGGGTCTTAAGTTTTAACGGAAACAAGATAATCACTACGGGCGGAGGGGGTATGGTTCTCGCAGATCAGGCCACAGCAGCCCGAGCGAAGCATCTGACCACAATCGCTAAGGTTTCACACCCCTATGAGTACTATCATGACTCAGTAGGCTATAACTATCGCATGCCAAACCTGAATGCGGCTCTCGGTTGCGGTCAGTTGGAGATGTTGCCGCATTTTCTTGACAAAAAGCGAGCCTTGGCACTTAGGTATCAGGAATTTTTTAAATCGACGGAATTTTCATTTGTCCGGGAGCCTCGCCACGCTAGATCGAATTACTGGCTGAATGCTGTAATCACTCCGGATGCGGCGTCTAGAGATGCCTTGCTTAAAGAAACAAACGCCAGCGGAGTTATGACCCGACCGATATGGACTTTGATGAATAAGTTGCCTATGTATCGCGACTGTGTGAGCGGTAGTTTGGCCCGATCAGAATGGCTCCAAGAACGAGTCGTGAACCTACCTAGCAGCGTGTTTTGAGATGAAAGAGAAATTGGTGCTTTTAGGTGGGGGCGGTCATTGCCGTTCGTGCATCGATGTCATTGAAAAGCAGCAGCGGTACGAAGTTGTGGGAATTCTCGATAAGGCGGACACTGTCGGGCTTGAAGTAGTCGGCTATCGCATTCTTGGGACTGATGAGGATATTCCCATGTACATACCCCAGGGATGTGCATTCTTGATTACCTTTGGGCAGGTGAAGTCGAGCCTGGCTCGAGAAACTCTTTTCACAGTTTTGAAAGATCATGGAGCAATCCTCGCCACCGTGATATCGCCGAGAGCCTACGTTTCAAAGCATGCCAGTGTTGGTATGGGAAGTATTGTGATGCACGACGCGTTGATCAATTCCGGTGCAAGGGTCGGAAAGAATTGCATTGTTAATACAAAGGCCTTGGTGGAACATGATGCGGTTGTAGAGGACCACAGTCATGTTTCGACCGCGGCCGTGGTGAATGGCGGAACCATCGTGCGAAGAGGAAGTTTCTTCGGTAGCAACGCCGTTTCTAAGGAATACGTTGAAACTAGCCCTCAGGATTTCATCAAGATGGGGTCAGCGTTTCGTGGTAGATGAAATGATTCAGACAAAAGTCGCTGTAGCAACAACATTCTTTCCTGCGGCGCACCCGTATTTGGACGATTTTCTGAGATCAATTGCTTCGCAAAGCTATTCAGCCTTTGATCTCGTGATTCTGAATGATGGCTACGGCCCTTTGGACGAGCTTGCAGCAGCGCACCCCGGCGTGTCTATACGGGAAGTTTGCCACTCGGAGACCATAGCGAAGAATCGTGAGGTCTTGCTTAATTTTGTGAAAGATCAGGGATACGAAAGTGTTATTTTGGCTGACAGCGACGATCATTTTGATAAAAATCGCGTTGAATTGTCGTTGCAATTACTAAAGCGCTTTGATGTCGTCGTAAACGATATTGCTTTGTTCGATGATTCTGGTATTTACGCAGAGAACTATTTTTCACAAAGAATTAAGAATGGAAGTGTGCTCGATCTCTCTTTTATCAGAGAAAAAAATATCTTTGGCATGTCCAATTCCGCGTTTAGCCTTCACTTGATGGATGTGTTGACAATCCCGGACGATTTGGTGGCTGTGGATTGGTATATTTTTTCCCGGTTACTACGAGATAGTGATACTAAGGCGGTTTTCACTTCGGATACCCAAACGTATTATCGTCAGTATCGTGAAAATACGGTTGGTATGAAGAAACTCACTCGAAAGTCGTTTCTTCAAGGGCTTGACGTGAAGGATCGTCACTACAGTGCTTTATTGAATTCTGACGAGAGTTATCGAGCGATCCGAGATAGTAATCGGGCATTAATGTGCAAGGAAGTAGATCAGGAATATATTGAGAAGTTAAATTCTCAAATCCCCC
The DNA here is from genome assembly GCA_041619575.1 of Litorivivens sp. Taxonomy (GTDB): domain Bacteria; phylum Pseudomonadota; class Gammaproteobacteria; order Pseudomonadales; family Spongiibacteraceae; genus Litorivivens. The sequence continues at coordinate 17,885 of JBFKDP010000023.1, read as the reverse complement.
ATCCCTTATGGTGGGAAGCTATCAAATAGTTGGTGAAAATTATGAAATTGACAGATCACGTGGATGTTCGAAATTTCGGAAAGCCTTATATCATTGCTGAGTTAGGATCCAATCATAACGGCGATATGGAGATTGCCAAAAAGTTGATCATTGAGGCAAAAAAATCCGGCGCTGACTGCGTAAAATTCCAAAGCTGGAGTAAGGAGTCGATTTTCTCCAGAAGGAAATATCAGGATAACTATTTTTTGGCGGATGACTACCGATCGCGGAATGATTACACCCTAGAAGAGATCGTTGACGAATATTCAATTTCCGAGAATGAATTGCTCGCTATGAAGGCCTTCGCTGATGAGGTTGGGATCGATTGCACGTCGACCCCCTTTAACCAGTCTGAAGCAGATTTTCTGGTCAGTGAGATGAACGCGCCGTTCATTAAGGTTGCGTCAATGGATTTGAATAATTATCCATTTTTGTCTTATTTGGCAGCGAAGCAGAAAACAATTGTCCTTTCCTCCGGATTGAGCGACTTGGGCGAGATCGATAGAGCAATTAAGACGATCGAAGATGCCGGAAACCGAAATATTGTTATCCTGCATTGTGTGTCCACCTATCCTCCGGCTGATCAGGATGTGCACCTAAACAACATTACCACGCTCATGCGTGCTTATCCGGAGTACCCGGTGGGGTTCTCGGACCACAGTATCGGCACGGTGATTCCTCTAGCCGCGGTTGCCTTGGGCGCCTGTATGATCGAAAAGCATTTCACGCTGGATAAGGATATGCCCGGTTGGGATCATAAGGTTTCGGCGACCTCCGACGAACTGAACGAGATCGTTACGCAATCGGAGCGTGTGTGCCAGGCTCTGGGCAGTTCCCGAATCACCGTGACGGAATCAGCCGAGAAGATTCGCGAGTTTCGGCGTAGCGTTGTATTGACTCGGGCGATGAGAAAAGGCGAGCGGATTCGCATGGAAGATATGGATTGCAAGCGTCCAGGCGGTGGATTCAAGCCGGAAATGATGGATTTTCTCGAGGGCAGGGCGGTCAATAAAGACCTTGAGTTTGATCACATACTGACGCCGTCAGATATCGACTGATACCGATTTGGCATGGATTTGAAATACGTATTGACCGAGGCGAGTCACTTCAAGGACATTGTCGCGAAACTTGATCGCCTTGGCATGGGTTTCGTGGCTATTGTTGACGCTGAAGACATCTTGCTGGGAATTGTGACCGACGGTGATATTCGACGAGCGCTTCTTTCCGGCAAATTTGATGTTCAGGACATCATTAATAAATTTCCAGAAGTGATGCCGTTCGGGGCATCCCGGCGCGAGATTGTCTCACGGCTGAAGTCCATCCACCTGCGCCACATGCCCTTGGTGGATGGGGCGGGCAAGCTCATCGAAGTGTTCACTTTAGAAGGTGATGAGTTTGTCGCGAAGGAAAATCCAGTGGTCATCATGGCCGGAGGACTCGGCGCGCGCTTGGGTGCTCTCACAAAGAATGTTCCGAAACCCATGTTGCATGTTGCTGAAAAGCCAATGCTGCAGCACCTCATCGAGATGTTTAGTGATCACGGTTACAGCAAATTCATCGTTTGCGTTAACTATAAAAAAGAGGTGATCAAGGAATATTTCGGGACGGGAAACCGGTTTGGTGTGGAGATTGAGTACGTAGAAGAGAACAAGCGTCTGGGAACCGCCGGTGCACTCAGCCTGATCCCGCATGTGCCCAGCTGCCCGTTTTTTGTCATCAACGCGGATGTATTGGCGAGCGTCGATTATGACGATCTGCTAGGCGCGCACAAAAGTAGCGGTTCGGTTGCAACCATGTGTGTCCGCAGCTATAGCCAGACCATACCGTTCGGCGTGATCAAAGTTGATGGGGAGAACGTGATTTGCGACATCGAGGAAAAACCAACATTGAGCTTCAATATCAATGCAGGGATCTACGTGTTGTCGCCGGAAGCCCTGCGGGTTGTACCAAGCAACACTTACTTTGACATGACCTCGCTTTTCGAGACACTGATCGAAGATAAATTGAAGGCTACGACCTACCCCATCTCGGATTACTGGCTGGATATTGGTCGGGTTGAGGACTTTGGTAAGGCAAATTCCGACCTGCGTGCCGGTGTGCAGCGACTGGATTCGGAGTAGCGGTTTTGAACGGATGAATATCCGCTTCCGGTTGGGCGCCACCAGCTTTTGGGTGTTGTTGTAGATCGAAAACGAAAGGGCGCCCGCTAGGGTTTCGTTCGCCATGGTTGCTTTAGAGATTCCAATATGTCCCATGCTATAGCTGTGATCCCCGCCCGCGGCGGTTCCAAGCGCATTCCACGTAAGAACATCATGGATTTTTTTGGTAAGCCCATGATTGCGTGGACAATTGAGGCTGCCATTCAGTCGGGTTGTTTCCAGCGTGTTGTCGTATCGACAGACGACGAGGAAATCGCAACGGTGGCCCGAGAGTATGGCGCGGAAGTGCCTTTTCTGCGAATGCAAAACGCTGACGATTACAGCCCGGTCAGCCAGGCGACGCTGACAGCATTGACGCAGGCGGAGTCGCATTGGAACGAGTCGTACCAAACGGTCGTGCAATTGATGGCCAATTGCCCGATTCGAGGAGCCGCGGATATCCGTTCTGCCTTGGAGACGTTTCAGAAGCACGACCGGGTCTTCCAGATTAGCTGCTTTCGCTACGGCTGGATGAACCCCTGGTGGGCCGCCCGTTTGGCGGAGGACAACAAGCCAGAGCCGGTGTTTTCCGGTGCGAATACCAAGCGATCACAGGATTTGGAAACCCTGTATTGCCCCACCGGAGCGATCTGGATTGCAAATGTTGAGCAATTACGCGTGGCGGATACGTTTTATGGTGCAGGACACGTATTCGAACCAGTTGCATGGACTTCTGCTGTCGATATTGATGACATGGATGACTTGCTGATGGCGAAAGCCGTGCACCTGATGTTGCGTGAAGCCTTAGGTCAATCGTTCTGAGGTGTTAGCGAGACGTGGATACGCAGATCAGAGTTTTGATTGTCGGGCTTGGTCAGATCGGGATGCAGTACGACCAGCACCTGCCGCTCCAGCAGCATGTCTACTCTCATTGTCGGGCATTTAGCTCGCACCCTGCCTTTTGTCTGGTTGGCGCGGTTGATGCTTCACCTCAGCAGCGCGCGGTATTTGAAAGTCGCTACAGTAGCCCGGCTTTTGAGCGGGTAGAACAGGCCCTGGATGCGCTGGAGGCAGATTTGGTGATTATAGCTACTCCAACGGCGAATCACTTCGCCTGCCTTCGCACGGTGCTGCAACTGGTGAAGCCCATGGCGATTTTGTGTGAAAAGCCGCTGTCCTATCATTTGGATGAAGCGCGTGAGATGGTGGAGCTTTGCCATCAGCGGAGCACAAAATTATTTGTTAACTACATGCGGAGATCTGATCCCGGAGTCATTGCGATCAAAGACAGATTGCTCGACGGTCGGATTGAGTGTCCGGTCAAGGGTTTCGTCTGGTACAGCAAGGGTCTCATACACAACGGTTCCCATTTCTTTAATCTGTTGCAGTACTGGCTTGGTGATTTTGTCGATCACACCCCTATACATCGCCTGCGCGAGCTTGAGCATGGTGACTGCGACCTGGATTTCAAAGCGGATTTTCAGCGAGGCGAAGTCGTGTTTCTGGCCCTCGATCCCACGCGCTATGCCCACTATGCGGTTGAGTTGATGGCGCCCAACGGGAGATTGCGCTACGAGGGCGCGGGGCACTCTTTATCCTGGTCGCCGGCGGAGGACAATCCGGAATTTCAGGGCTCACGCTTGATCGCGGAACAACCCCTTGAGATTTTTTCGGGCATGAAAAGGTTTCAGTTTAATGTTGCGGCGCAAATTAATGCGGCATTGAAAGAAGACATTTTTTATCTGTCGCAAGGCGAAGATGCGCTCGCGACCATGGAATGTTTGTCATTGATAATAGGTCAAAAATGAGCAACGAATTATTGGCACTGCATGGCGGTCCAAAAACGATCAAAACACCTCTTAAACCATACAATCCAATCGGTATGGAGGAGGTAAGGGCGACGGAAGAAGTCGTGCGTTCCGGCGTTTTGTCGGGGTTTGTCGGGGCCTGGTGTGCGGACTTCAACGGTGGCCCAAAAGTCAAAGAATTCGAGCGTGCGTGCGAGGAATATTTCGGGGTAAAGCACGCGCTAAGCGTGAACTCCTGGACCTCTGGTCTGATTGCGGCCGTCGGTGCATTGGGGATTGAGCCCGGTGATGAGGTGATCGTAAGTCCGTGGACGATGTGTGCCAGCGCGACGGCCATATTGCAGTGGAACGCGATCCCAGTATTCGCCGACATTGAGCCGGAGACTTTCTGCATCGACCCGGATTCCATCGAAAGAAATATTTCGCCCTATACCAAAGCCATTCTTGTGGTTGATATTTTTGGGCATCCCGCCAACATGGATCGCATTCTGGAGATCGCCGACAAGCATCAGTTGAAGGTGATCTCGGATAGCGCTCAGGCACCCGGTGTATTTTACAAAGGACGTTATGCCGGGACCTTGGCTGATATTGGTGGTTATAGTCTCAATTACCATAAGCACATGCATACCGGCGAAGGCGGGATTCTCGTTACCAATGACGACGATCTGGCGGATCGTTTGAGCCTGATTCGAAATCATGCTGAGGCTGTCGTGGACAAGAAAGAGGTTTCCAGCCTCGCCAACATGATTGGCTACAATTTTCGTTTGGGCGAAATCGAGTGCGCCATTGGTATCGAGCAGCTCAAGAAGCTCAAGGGCGCTGTGGCTTCCCGACAGCGTGCAGCTGAGCGTTTGAGCGCGGGGCTTGCCGGCTTGAAGGGCCTGAAAACACCTCGGGTTGCCGATGGCTGCACGAGCGCATTTTATTTTTACGGCATGACCTTGGACACCGAGGTGCTAGGTGTTTCGCGCGCGAAGATCGCTGAGGCTTTGCTCGCTGAAGGCATCGAGGGCTTGTCGACGGTCTACCAGAATCTCCATCTGCTTCCGATGTACCAGAAGAAAATCGCTTTTGGTTCACGGGGTTTTCCGTGGAGCTCAGACATCTGCCGCCGGGAGGTGAGTTACGAAAAGGGTATTTGTCCGGTTGCGGAGGAATTGCAGGACCGCAGTTACATGGGGATCTTCATGTGTATGAAGGAAATGGCGGATCCTGATGTCGATCTGATGGTTCAGGCCTTTCGGAAGGTCTGGAATAATCTGGATTCACTGTCGTGATCTATCGACTGAGTGCGGAATATTTTGTGCGCGTTTTCGACGAAGCTGATCTCGATGGGCCATATCCGTTGTGGTTCCAAGATCAAGAAGTATGTTCGTACAACGGCCACGGAAAATTTTTCTATAGTCGAGAGGCGTTGAAAAGCTTCGCGCTGACCGCTAATTCCGAGCGGCAGATTGTCTGGGCGATTTGTCATGGCAAGGACGGTCACATCGGAAATATCAGCCTGCAGAATATTTCCTCAATAAACAGAGTTGGTGAGCTGGCCATCCTGATCGGAGCTAAGAGTCATTGGGGAGCTGGCGTAGGGCACCTTGCTGGGATGGTCTTGCTGCGACACGGCTTCCAAAAGTTGGGCCTGGAAAAAATTTACTGCGGAACCGCAGACTGCAATACCGGAATGAAAAAACTCGCGCTCAGTCTCGGAATGCAGCACGAGGGAACTCGCAGATCGCATGTCTTTCTCAATGGGAAGCGTGAGGATGTTGTTGAGTATGGTGTTCTTCGAACCGAATTTCTGAAGCTCTCCGATTCGTGATTTGCGTTGTTGCCCACGATGCTGGCGGCGCAGAGATGCTGTCCAGCTATGTGCGTTTGCACCAGGGCGATTATCGTTTTGTCGTCGAGGGGCCGGCTCTTCGGATATTTCAAAGCAAACTAGGCATCCTTGAGTCGGATCCCTTGCACGAGGCGGTCGAGCGCTGCGACAGCGTTCTGTGTGGTAGCAGTGCAACTGCGTCGCTCGAGTTGGATGCCATAGCGCATGCGCGCGCGCTCGGAAAACATGCAGTTGTTTACCTGGATCACTGGATAAATTACCGGAAGCGCTTCCGTCGAGGCGCCTCGGAGATATTGCCCGATGCAATTTGGGTCGGCGATATATATGCGGAAAGGGAGGCCAAAACACAGTTTCCCGGACTGCCAGTGGTTTTGAAGGGCAATTCTTATCTGGACGAAATGACGAGGGAGATCAGGGCGTTGCCAGCTCGGGCAGGCGCAGGCCAGCGTATGAGCGTTTTGTTCGTCTCCCAGCCCATCCGCGAGCACGCACGGAATGCGCTGTACGAGGATTTGGATCGAAAGTATTTCGAGGACGAGGCGCTCCGCTACCTGATGGACAATATGGAGTGTGTTGGAGGCTTGGTCGAGCGCCTTGCTATTCGGCTACACCCGGCAGAACCTGCTGATAAATACGATTGGTTGCTGCGTGAGAGCGCCTTTCCCGTCGAAGTTGACCGTAAATCCAGTCTTTCGGCATCGATCGCGGCTGCAGACGTCGTCGTTGGAATGGATAGCATGGCAATGGTTGTAGCATTGTATGCGGGGAAACGTGTGATTTGCTGCATCCCTCCAGGCGGCAAGCCATGTCGTTTGCCGCACAGTGATATTGATCTATTGCAAGACTTGGTCGCGCGCAGTTGAGCTTGCATTCATTAATAATGCTTGAACAGGCAGTCTGTATATCGCAGATGCGGTATGCGCAGCCACGCATTTTGGCGCAGGGTGGTTTAGCGCTTGCGGGCGGGACTTTGGAGCGTATGTTGGGATTGAAGAACCGCGAGACACTGATCTAATGAAATACTGCAAGTTTTGTGTTCAGCCGGATACACGACCGAACATCGTGTTTTCAGAGGATGGCAGCTGTCCCGCGTGCCACTATTTTGACCTTCTCAAAGACGTTGACTGGCAGGAGCGTTACGAGATTCTCCGGGATATTCTGCGGAGTTATCCAAAAAAAGATGGCCAATCCTTTGATTGCATCATTGGCGTCAGTGGCGGTAAGGATAGTACCCGTCAGGCGCTATGGGTGCGGGATAAATTGAAACTTAATCCATTGCTGGTCTGCCTGAGTTATCCACCAGAACAGCTGACCGACCGCGGCGCTAGCAACATTTCCAATCTTATCGCGAATGGATTCGATGTGGTCATTTCAGCGCCAGCGCCAGGTGTGTGGAAAAAGCTGGTTCAGCAAGGCTTCGCATCGTTTACGAATTGGGCGAAATCCACGGAACTGGCCCTTTTCAGCTCGGTCCCGCAAATCGCCATTCGCTACGAAATTCCGTTGATCCTTTGGGGCGAAAACCCCGGATTGCAGTTAGGAGATATGAAAACGCTTGGTAGAACCGGCTACGACGGAAATAATCTCCGTTACATGAATACCCTGTCGGGCGCGTCGATGGATTGGATGTTGGAAACGGGTGCTGATCCTTCGCAGATGATTCCGTATCAATATCCCACGCCAGAGGAATTTGATGCCCATGGCCTTCAGATTATCTACTTGGGGTGGTTTTTGGGTGACTGGTCCATGGCAACAAACGGGTTGTACTCAACGGCTTGCGGCTTGGAAATTCGTAGTGACGATCCCAGGAATACCGGTGATCTACTCGGCGTTTCGTGCCTCGATGAAGACTGGGTCACCCTGAACCAGATGATCAAGTACTACAAATTTGGTTTTGGCAAAGTGACCGATTATGTGAACGAAGAGATTCGCCTCGGAAAAATTTCCCGGACGAAAGGGATTGAATTGGTTGAACAGTACGATGCGTGCTGTTCGGACGAATACATAGCCAGTTTTTGTGATTACATCGAAATATCTGTTGGCGAATTCTGGGAGAAGGTACGCGCGGCGACCAACAAGACATTGTTTGATATTCAGCCAAACGGTGAGATCGTACCCAAGTTCCAGGTAGGGTTCGGCCTGTGAGCAGGGCCACTGTTGGTGTCGTGGATTATGGCGCGGGAAATCTGGCATCGGTCAAAGCGGCCGTTCATGCTTTGGGGTTTCGTTGTCGCGTCACCTCTGATCCCGAGCTCCTGGATACGACGGATGTGCTGCTGTTGCCGGGCGTGGGTGCCTTTGGCGCAGCCATGGCGGAGCTGGCGCGCTTGAATCTAGTCGATTATTTTCGAGAAAGGGCTCGAACGGGAAAGCCCATTGTCGGAATTTGTCTGGGAATGCAGTTGCTGGCTGATAGCTCCGAGGAATTTGGGTTAACCGCAGGACTTGGCTTGATTCCCGGAAACGTGGTCTCGTTGAAGCAAGATAGCTGGCATATCGGTTGGAACAATATGGAAGTACTCTCGGATTCGGAATGCTTTCGGCATAGCGACGGCATGTCCTTTTACTTCAACCATTCCTATGAATTTAGAGCGGCGCCAGAGTATCGGGTCGCCGTGGCGCGATTGCGGCAGGACGAGGAGCCTGTTGTGGTGGCGGTGAGAAGAGGTTCCATGGTCGGATTGCAGTTGCATCCCGAAAAGAGCCAGTTTGCAGGTCGCATGTTGTTGAAAAATGTCATAAGCGAGCTGTGCCGTGCTTAAAAAGAGGCTCATCGGCGTTATTACGATCCAACAGGGTTTGGCGGTGCAGTCCTTCGGGTACAAGAAATATTTACCTATTGGCGCCCCAGAAGTCCTGGTTGAAAATCTTGATCGATGGGGGGCGGACGAAATCTTGGTCCAGTGCATAGACCGCAGTTCACGCTCAGCAGGTCCCGACTTGGAACTGCTACAAAATATCAGTCGCGAGGGACGCGCGACCCCGCTCATTTATAGCGGCGGGATCAGGACGGAACAGGATGCCGTCAACGCGATCCAGGCTGGTGCCGATCGAATATGCGTGGATGCACTGCTGCACGATTCGCCAGAGCAGGTCGCGCGAATATCCAGCCGACTTGGCGCTCAGGCCTTGATTGCGTCGGTCCCGGTGGCACGCGCTGAGCGTAAGCTTAGTTGGCTGGATTATCGGTCTGGAGCTAGCAGCGACTTAAGTGCAAGCTTGCTGGACATTTTGCGGAACAAAATGATTTCCGAGACTTTGCTCATCGACTGGCAGCATGAGGGCTATCCCGCGGCTTTTGACGAGCGGCTATTACAAGACTTCCCGTCAACTGGCTCACCCTTGATTGTATTTGGTGGTATGAGCGAAGCGGATCAGATGGTCTCCGTACTCCGAATGCCTGCCGTTGCGGCAGTGGCTGTTGGAAATTTTCTTTCCTATACCGAGCACGCGGTGCAGAAATATAAAGCGTGTCTGACGGGCGTTCCTATGCGGGAACCCCATTTCGATAAGGGTTGGACTTCCTGATGGCCGAGTTAAAAACCTGTACGCGATGCCTGTATACCCAGAGGCACCCACTCGGTATCGTATTTGATGATGAGGGCGTATGTTCAGGCTGCCGCATTCACGAGGAGAAGGATACCCTTGACTGGGCATCACGCTGGGAGATGCTCGAACGTTTGGTTGCGCCTTATCGCAGCCAGTCGGGAAAGACTTACGACTGCATCATTCCTGTTTCAGGGGCGAACGATTCCTACTATATCGTGCACGTGGTTAAGAACCGGCTCGGCCTGAATCCTTTGTTGGTGACGTACAATAAATATTTTAATACCGAGTTGGGTATCCGTAATCTGGCCAACCTTCGAATTCGATTTGACTGTGACATTGTTTTACAAAATGTAAATCCACAGTCGGTAAAGAAAATAACCCGCACAAGCTTGCGTGAGTTCGGCAGCATGTACTGGCCGTGCCTGGCTGGCCAGACGGTTTTTCCGGTGCAAACGGCCGTGCGCTATCAAGTTCCTCTGATTATCTGGGGGGCGCATCAAGGGCTCGAACAGGTCGGCATGTTCTCCCACACGCATGAAGTCGAAATGACCAGGCGGTACCGGAAAGATCACGATCTGCTGGGGCATGAGGCCGATGATTTGGTGTCGATATTTGACACTTTGGGAGAAGAGGATATCTGGCAGTACAGGTATCCGGATGATGCGGATATACATCGCGTTGGTGTCCGCGGCATCTATCTGGGGAACTATGTTCGCTGGGACCCAAAGGCACAGCACGAACAGATGATGCAGTCGTATGGATATCGAAGCAGTTCATTCGAGCGGACATTTGATTGCTACGACTATGTGGATTGCTACAACTATATGGGTGTTCACGACCAGCTGAAGTTCTACAAGCATGGGTTTTCTAAGGTCACCGACCATGCTTGCCGGGAAATCCGCCATGGACGCATAAGCCGTGAAAGGGCTGCGCAATTGGTGAATTTTTATCAGCATAGGTCGGTCGTCGGGCTCGACAAATTCTGCGAATGGTTGGGCGTGGAACAGCGTAGCCTTCAGTTCATGATGGATGCACATAGAAATCCGATGGTCTGGCAAAATCCGCAACCGGGTGAGTGGGTGTTTGTTGGGGCTGGTGCCACCGAGTTGGATGATAGGGATGCTGGGTTCTCGGCGACGGATGTGCCGGAGCTTGATGGGGATGGTGCATACGTGATTATTGGAAAGGGGTGTTAGGTCTTCTGGCGCAAGGCGTTGGACGTCCGCGCGTAAGCTGTTCAGCGCCGCCGACCGCTGGATGAGTGCCAGACCGGTGGTCAGCTCGCGGAACTCCAAGCTCGCTGGTGACTATGGCCTTGAAGGAATCATGTACTGATATGCGGAAAAACTCGAAGCTCGTCGTTATTTCAATCCCGCTAACCCGCATCGCCAGAAGTTCGCTTTCCAACGCTGTGCTTGATCCCTTGCGGCAGGAAGGCGACGTGTTGATAGTCTCGCCCTTCTCCGATGAACCGGGTTTTCAGAAGGATTTCGCCGGGCCAAATACCCATTTTCTGCAATGGAATCCCGAAGGTGTTTCCAAGCTGAAGGCGTTGTTTTTAGCGGTGCCCGAAATGATGCGACGATTGGGATATTGGAGACGATTTCGTAACAATGGTTTGCTGTATTACGTTAAAAATCAGTACGTGAGTTTTGGCGATGAGGGGCAGGATAAGCGCTTCGGGCCATTACGTTGGCTGATCTACTGGCTGCTTAGCTTTTGGGGGCAATTTCCAAAGGCATGGCAGTTTGTCGAGAAGTTCTATGGAAAGAGCTGGTACGCCTTTCCTGAACTGACGCAATTTGTCCGCGAGTATAAGCATGTAACCTTAATACAGTCAGCCAACTGGGGGATGCAGGATCGTGCCTTGGCCCGACTATCCAGACAGCAAACTTGGCGTAAGGTATTACTGCCGTATACAACGGATCAGTTGTTTACCAATGGATTTCTGCTCAACGATTTTGACGCCGTATGCGTGCAAGGACCATTCGAGCTGACGCAGGCCAGAGAATTTCACCATGTAACCGAGGACAAGATCTATAAGCTCGGGTCAGCATGGTTTCGCCAGATGGAATACATAAAGTCGCTGAACAGCAGCAGCAAGGCAGTATTGGGGAAGTCGCGCAAAATCATTTACGCCGGTGTTTCCAGTACCTACTTCCCATCCAAGAGTGAGCTACAAGCGGTTGATGCCCTGGTGGAGTACATCAGAAAGCGTGGCGTTCAGAACGGTTGCCAGTACGAGTTGTTATATCGTCCTGTTATCTTCAACGACGCACTGAAAGACGTTGTAAAAAAGCGGTACGAAAGACACGATATCGTAAAGCTGCAGTGGCCCGCGCCATCAGCGATAGGCTTGAATCAGTACGCTTATATGGACCAAGAAAATTCGTTGCGAGAATATGTGAGCGGGATTGCAGATTGTGAACTGCTGATCATGTCGTATCTCACTTCGTTTTGTAAGGATGTCGCGTTTTTGGAATCCTGCGGAGTGATCTCCAACATGATTGACAGCGACGGAATACTCGCAAGACGGCACAATGATTTATTCCCCACATATATGTTGCCCGGAGTGAAGCTGATCCACAGCATTGAAGAGTTGTTGGAGGCTGTCGAGTACTTCTTGGGGAACCCTCAGCAGGCTGCACAAAATGCCAAAGGTATTATCTCGATGTGGGATTATCCCGCACACGACTTCTCACGGATCCTAAAGGATGCGGTTTATCAGAATGTGGGCTTACAGCATACGAGCGTGGCAGCTTAGACGATGAGTGAGTGGAAGCGAATAAGCAACGGTATCAGCCGTCGCATAAAATGGATCGCTCAAGGTTGTCCTAAGCCCGAGGAGCCAATAGAAATGGTGTGGCCCCTCGCTTTGCTCGATTCTCCTCCCGAGATTCGAGTGACCGCTGGCTACACGCTGAGACAGTACAACACTTCTGATAAAGAGGCTCATGCCCGACTGATGACAGCAGCAGGGATGGGCTATTGTTCTTTAAAGTACTGGGAACAGCACATTTTGCCGGATGGCTTCTTTTTGCTGGAATCGGATAGGGATCACGTGGTTGTGGCGGCATGTTTCGCCAGCCATCATCATTCCGCGCGGCATCCACGTGCGGGCAATCTTGGTTGGCTTGCCGTGGACCCAGCATACCGAGGCCATGGGCTTGGCAGAACGGTAGCCGCAGCTGTTACAACGCGACTCATCCGAGCTGGATACAGGGATATCTATCTCGATACACAGGATTTCCGACTCGCTGCGATTAAGCTCTATCTGTCGATGGGCTGGCAGCCTATGCTCTATAACGACAAAATGTTGGATCGTTGGAGAGCAATATATAACAAGCTCGATGTCCCGATCAGTTTCTGATGTTATAGACGACTTGAGTACGATCTGGCTGGGAACTACAAACCATGTCTAATATGAATTCAACGTCCAGCGGTGGAGAACAGGTGAAAGATAGATTTGATTCTTTGGATGGCTTGAGAGGCCTGGCCGCGCTCGTGGTCGTTATCGGGCATTTTTGGCCATTTCAGAATTTCAAATCTCTTCCAGCAATTAATATCTTCATGGATACAAAGTTGCCGGTGGCGATTTTCTTCGTGCTGTCGGGAGTCGTGCTCACCCACGCTGCGCGAAATTTTAAAAAAGATATCAAATGGTTGAGTTTCGCAATCTTGGCGAGATACATTCGTCTTTTGATACCAATCCTGGCCATCAGTCTCCTGGTTGCAGCTTTATATGCGAGCGGTTTTATCCTTGTTGACAAGCTGCCTGCAAAATATGCGGAGTGGGAGGGATATAAAATTTTCTACCAATTTCCAGCAACACTAGGTAATGCACTGCAGTTCAGTTTTTTTGATGTGTTTTTTAAGTATGATCCGGCTAAAACATTTATACCCCCATCCTGGACGATGAGGCCGGAGCTGTTTGCCTCAACGCTGTTGTACATCTTTCTGATTGGTTTGTCGTTGGGTAGGCTTGATCGTCTTCCGGCCAGATTTCTTCCGCTATTTATACCGCTTGCCGTGGTTGTGTTCTTTACCAAAGACATCATTCCAGGCGTATTTTATTTCGCATATTTTTTGATGGGGTATGTCGCGTACAGACTCTATCTGAGTTTTGGCACTTTTTTAAAAGGCGGAATTTTTGCGATTGCTTTTGTGTTGTCGGCAAAAAGTCTCTTGTTTTTCTGGGGGGTAAAAGGTCTTTTCATAGATTTGATTTTCGCGTCCCTGATTGTGACCTTGGTTATATCATCGTGGGACATTCAGGCGATACTCGCAAACCGAGTTTTCTTGTGGCTTGGAAAAATTTCCTTTCCGCTGTATCTCGTGCACGTTCCTATTTTTTGCAGCTTAGGCATGTTCAATTTTATTCTGCTTGATTCGGTGCATATTCATGCCGGGATCGGTTGGGGGCTTAATTTTGCGATCACGTTAAGTGTTTGCCTCGGTGCGGCCCATCTCTTGACCTTTGTCGATCTTGGAACCTTGAAGTTGTTGAGGGGTTTAAAAGCCAAGTATCGTCTGCATCGTGTTGTACCGGCCTGATCTTGGCTCACAACTTTATTCGCGTGCCATCAATTTGAGATTTGATTATGAGCGAATTTGGCTCAATACCGGTTTATAGCCCCTTGCTGATGGGCAACGAAAAGAAGTACGTAAATGAATGTCTCGATAGCGCATGGATTTCGTCGAAAGGAGAATTCATCTCCCGTTTTGAACAGAAGTTCGCCGAAGATGTCGGTGTACGCGCGGCTACTTCGGTAGCCAATGGCACGTTTGCATTGCACTTAGCGCTCTATACGCTGGGGATCGGTCCTGGTGATGAGGTTATAGTACCGACATTAACTTACATAGCATCTGCTAATGCCATAGCCTACGTGGGGGCGACCCCGGTTTTCGTGGACTCTGTCGCCGATACCTGGAATTTAGATGTGGCCCGATTGAAGGATGCGCTATCGCCTCGGACCAAAGCCATCATGAGCGTTCCGCTGTATGGCAATCCGTGCGATATGGATGCTATTGCCCAATTCTGTCATGAGCATGATCTATTTCATGTCGAAGATGCAGCCGAGGCTTTCGGCAGCCTTTACAAGGGGCAGAAGGTCGGTAGTTTTGGTGATGTCGCGTCTTTTAGTTTTTATGGGAACAAGACAATCACCACTGGCGAAGGTGGCATGCTGACGTCTAATAATGCCGAGTTGATCGCGCGTGCGGCGTATATAAAAAATCAAGGGGTCTCGCTGACCAGGGAATACTGGCACGATGAAATCGGATTCAACTTTCGGATGACCAATATTTGTGCAGCCATCGGTCTTGCGCAACTTGAGAACGCGGATTCGATATTGCAGCAGAAGCGAGTTATCGCAGATTGGTATCGTGAAAATCTCACCGGTGCGCCGCTGGCGTTTCAGGCGGTCCAAGATGACGTACAAAGTTCGTACTGGATGGTGAGTGTCCTGGCCGAAGATGCCGAACACAGGAGCCGGATAAGGAAACGCTTGAAGGAAAGCTCTGTGGAAACCAGGCCAGTTTTTCATCCCGCGCATACGATGCCGGTCTTTCATACTGAACAGTCATTTCCGGTGGCGGAGGATCTTGCGAGTCGAGGGATTAACCTACCAAGCTATCCCGCTTTGACGCGCGAGCAGATTCGGTATATCTGTGACCTGATTCGAGCTGCTTAGCAGCACTTACACGAAAATCAGCAAGCGGACCGGACACAGGGCCAGAGTAATAGCCATTCACAGCAATTGGCGCATCAACAAATAGCGGATATGGCATGCGCTTAGCGGATAAGTTTTTCTCGTTGTTTCAGCGTGATGTGGTGCTGTATTTTTCAACACTGCTCACTGGTGTCGTTATCGCACGAACCTTGGGGCCGGAAATGATGGGAGTGTGGACCATTCTCCTGCTCATTCCGGGCTATGCCGAGGCATTTGGCCGGTTGCAGTTTTACGTATCCGCCGTTTACTTCCTGGGCAAAAGGAAAGCCGGCGTTGGCGAAATGGCATTCCTGCTTCATCTGATTTCTTTGCTGGTGGCGGCTGTGATTTTGTCGGTGTTCTATTTGCAGTTTGAATGGCTTTACGCGAGCCTTTTTGATAAAACCTCGGTCGATGTTCGAGGGCTGGCATACACCGTTATTGCGATTTTCCCCCTGCGCTTGCTTTACTATAATTATTCCTATCTTTTGATCGCGAAAGAAGACGTTAAGAGCTATAACGGCGTAGTTATTTTGCAAGCTTTGATAGGCTCAATTGGCGGAATTTTTCTAATCCTTGCACTCGATATGGGAATTCTCGGCGCGATTGTCGGAAATCTCACGGGGCTCGTGGTCGCCATAATTTATGCGGCGTACAAGGTTCATAAAATCGAAGCCATGCGAATAATGCTTCGCCTGGATCTGATGTGTGAGATGTCAAAATACGCTCTCAAGCACTACGCTGGAGGCGTTACAGGATATTTTCATTTGAATGTCACGAGCCTGCTGTCAGCGTCGTATATGCTGCCGGCGCAAATTGCGTTTTATGCTTTGGGAAAATCCATCAGCGAAGTCGCCACTCGCATGGTTCCTGTGGCCGTGAATACGATCCTGTTCCCTCGCGTGTCCCAATCGAATGACGCTAAGGCAAGCGGAATGTTAGTTGCGAGGCTCTTCAGAGTTACTTTCATCATTCTTCTGGCAATGTCCCTCGGTTTGGCAATTTTTATCAAGCCGGTAATTTATCTGCTTTACGGAGCAAGTTATTACCCGCTGATCGTGCCGTTTCTTATTATGATCCCGAGTGTCGTGCTCGTGCAGGCCGCGACCGTCTTTCTCTCGTATTTTTCGGGGCAAGGGCGTCCGGATTTGATCGTTAAGGTCTCGGTAGCGCCATTAGTCATCCAGTGTGCGGCAGCTGTCATGCTAGTGCCCAAGTGGATGGAGCTTGGCGCCGCAATGAGTTTCTCCCTGGCCGCGTTTTTGCTGTTTTTGCTGCAGCTGCGAGGGTTTCTGAAGTTGTCGGGATTGCCCGCTTTGGAGTTGCTGCCGCAAATGGACGACGTCGCGACTATCCTGAAGTTTGGGCGCGAAAAACTGGCTAGCATAGGTCTGAAAAAGATCGGATAGGTATGGCGGTGTACATCGGCTTAGGCGTATTCGCGAAGGCAGGAATGAGCTCAGCAGGCAGCAAGTATTTATGAACCCCAGGATATTCCAATCATCACCGTCGAAATTTGGTCGTGGAGTTGGGCTCCTTTGGAGGGGGATGGGGCTGTCGCTAATCAACCGCCTGCTAGTTACGTCAATACGACAAGGCCGCCCCGCTGAAATCGATGGCGGGCATGGGGTCTATCTGTTCGAGTCAGCAAGGTCAGCGATATACAATTTCCTAACCGCTCAAGGGGTTGGCGAAGGCGATGAGGTCATAATTTCGTCTTTTACATGTGATGCAGTGACCTACGCGGTCGCGCGTACTGGGGCGCAGGTTGTCTATGTAGATGTGAATGACGACCTGACGATGAATGATTCGGCGGTTCTTGACGCTGTTTCCGCCCGAACCAAGGCGGTTGTCATGCAGAACACCTTTGGCCGCCTGGGTTTGCAGCTGTCGACGATTGAACATCTAAGGGCGCAAAGCCTTACGGTGATTGAAGATTGTGCGTTGGCCATTGGTAGTACGCTAGCTGGGCGCGAACTCGGAAGCTTTGGTGATGCCGCCGTTTGGTCTCTCGAGGTGTCGAAAACCGTCACCCTAGGTTGGGGTGGTGTGCTATCGCTGAATGGCAATAAGCAGATGAACGATGCGATACAGGAGCGTTTGGATCAAATTGGTCGGGTATCCGTACTGGGTGACATACGACGCGTCTTTCAGCTTTGGTTCAGTGCACTGATGGGCGCTGCGAAATTGCCTGGCGCTGTGGTTATTTGGTACTTCATGTACGGCTTCCGAATCTTCAGGAAGTCGAACTATTTCGAGCTTAATCGATCCGATAAGCATGAGAGAATGGGGCCGTTCACCCAGGCGCTGTTCCACGCGCTGCGGCCTAATTTGTCGAACGCATTCAGAAAAACCAGCAGCAACTACCGTCGTCTTCTTGCCGAGGCGAAAAGCTCTGGCTTACGAGTAGTAGTTGCAGAGCGGGCAGGTGCCGTTGGATCGGTTTGTGTCGATGAAGTGATAGTGACGCCACGAATATCTTTCGTTCTCGATGAGCTTAAGCTAGAGCAGGTGGCTGAATACGCGGACAGCGTAGGAGTCGAGTTGGGGCGGTGGTTTTCGGACGCGCCACCACCGTGGAATCTGCAGGAGGCAAAAATTCACTCCTGCGCCAATGCGCGCAGAATTGCACAAAGAATAGTGAATCTCCCCTGTCATTGGACCCTGTCCGATACCGAGATAGAATCCCTCGTCGGCGTCATCCACTACATTTCTGAACTAGAATGAGAGCGGTCTACTATTTAATTGGGGCAATGATTCCCTTGCCGCTGTTCTGTAATGTGTTGACCGGCGAGTTCCTGAT
>JBFKDP010000022.1:0-21824 GCA_041619575.1 Litorivivens sp. | reverse complement strand
CCCAGCCGCGATTCATTTATAAAGGTAAACATGTTGGCCATACCTTTGTTCGCTTCGCCCAGCAGATAGCCTTCAGCCTCATCAAAGTTGATCACACAGGTGGCATTCCCGTGGATTCCCATCTTGTGTTCTATTGACCCACAACTCACACGGTTGCGTTCACCAACTCTCCCGTCAGGCCCAATCGTGTTTTTAGGAACGATAAATAAACTGATGCCCGCAACGCCTTCAGGAGCATCCGGCAACCGGGCGAGCACCAAATGAACAATATTTTCCGTTAAGTCATGATCGCCGGCAGAGATGAAGATCTTGCTTCCGGTGATTCGATAGCTGCCATCAGGATTTGGTATAGCTTTTGTTCGCAGGAGCCCAAGGTCACTTCCACAGTGGGCTTCAGTCAAACACATTGTGCCTGACCATTCACCACTCACAAGTTTGGGCAGAAAACGGCTCTTCTGCTGTTCCGTGCCATGTTCATCGATGGTAATGATCGCTCCGCCACTAAGTGACGCATACATTGCCCAAGCATGATTGGCACCCGCGAGCATTTCATTAACGATTGCGTTAAGAGAAATGGGCAAACCCTGGCCACCGTAGACCTCTTTGTGAGGAAGTCCTGTCCAACCACCCTCCACAAACTTCTCGTAGGCTTCCTTAAAGCCCTTTGGCGTGGTCACCTCCCCCGCGTCCCAATGACACCCTTCACGGTCGCCAATCCCGTTCAGCGGTGCCACGACATCCTCGGAGAACTTCGCCGCCTCGCTGAGGATGGCACTGACTAGTTCCTCATTAATATCCTGAGTCTCCTGATGGCGGGCGTAGTGAGCGGGGTAGTCCAGGACATCATTTATCACGAAATGAATGTCTTTAAGGGGCGCACGATAGTTGGTCATGGGTACATCCTTACTTATTACCTAACAGGCGATCGTTAATTATTTCGAGTTCATTGATTAATGTCAGGCGGCGTTAGCACCCGCCAGTAGCTTTCCCTCAGCGTCGGCCACCTCCATCAGGTATCGACAGTTGTCCAGCATGCGGTTCGAGAATCCCCATTCGTTGTCGTACCAGGCCATGACTTTCACCATCCTGCCGCTGACACGGGTTTGTGACGCATCAAAAATAGATGAAGCGGCCTGGTGATTAAAGTCGATAGAAACCAACGGTTCTTCGTTATAATCCAATATCCCGGCCAAGGGACCATTCGCGGCCTGTTTAACCAGATCATTTACTTCTGAAACGCTGGTTTCGCGGCTGGCTATAACGTGAAGATCTACCAAAGACACATTGATTGTGGGCACTCTAACCGCCATGCCGTCCAGCTTTCCTGCCAACTCTGGCAGCACCAGTCCGACAGCCTGTGCAGCGCCGGTCTTGGTGGGAATCATTGACTGCCCCGCCGCTCGCGCACGATAGATGTCCGGGTGGTACACGTCGTGAAGCTTCTGATCATTGGTAAAGGCATGTATGGTGGTCATTGCTCCCTGCTCTATTCCAACCCCGTCATTCAAGACTTTGGCCACCGGAGCCAGACAATTCGTTGTACAGGAAGCGTTGGAAATTATTGTGCTTTCGGGCGCTAGTACATGATGATTCACACCGTACACGACGGTCGCATCGGCGCCACTTGTGGGTGCCGAGACGATTACCTTTCGTGCCCCAGCCCGTAGGTGTGCGGAGGCCTTTTCTCGAGAGGTAAACAAGCCGGTGCACTCGAAGACAACATCCACGCCCAATTCCCGCCAAGGAAGATTGGCGGGATCACGTTCTGCATAGGTGACTATGCGGTCGCCGTTGACGACCAATTCGTTTCCGTGTGATTCGACTACACCAGGGAATCGTCCATGCACCGAGTCATAACGCGTTAGATGCGCGTTAACCGATGTTTCCGCCAGATCGTTGATAGCCACCAGTTCTATGGCGGCCCAATGATTCGATTCATAAAGCGCACGCAGTACATTTCGGCCAATACGACCATAGCCATTTATCGCTGCTCGAATTTTCATAGCCTCTTCTCCTACCAACTAACAGTTCTTTAAATTACGCAGTCTTTTCGAAACCGCTCAGCAGACATTCTCTTTGTGTAACTAAATTACAGTGCTAGGCGTGACGAATGGGATTTTGTGATTAATCCGTTACCTCAAGCCGACGCAGGCAAGCTATGACGATTCGAAGACGGGGTGCCTAGCCTGCCTGGATATGGTGCGGTAGATCCCCGAACGACCAAACGGTGTGGCAGCACTACGCGCCCAGGCATCGGCTTCTCCCCTGACAAGATTCCCAGCATTAGTGACATAACATGCTCACCGATCGCATTGCGGGGCTGATGTATCGTGGTCAGACGAGGGTGGGAAAATTGGGCGAAGCTTATATCGTCAAAGCCAACGATAGAGAGGTCGTCTGGCAGCGTTAAGCAATGGTCCCGGCAGGCCTGCATTGCGCCAAGCGCCATTTCGTCGTTAGCGCAAAAGATTGCGCTGGGTCTTTTCTCAGCAGTAAGCAGCGCGTCCATAGCCGAGTAGCCAGATTCGAGGGTGAAATCACCAAAGCGTATCCAGCGAGCGTTGGGCTTTTCGCCGGCTGCGGTCATCGCTTCGCGGTATCCGGCGAGACGATCCAAGCTCAGCGACGATTCCTTTGGGCCATTAATGATGCCAATATCGCGATGACCCAGCTCCAGTAGGTGTTCAACGGCATCCCGCGCCGCTGCTCTATTGTCGGTACAGACACTGGGTACGGAAATCACCCCGTGATACTCACACGCCATGGCAAGCGGCGGCCACTTAGGATCTACCGATTTACGGCCTTTCCGGTAAGGAAACGGAATTTCCCTGCCTAGGCAGATTAATCCGTCTGCTTGCTTTTGAGAGACCAACGCACCGTAGACCCGAGCCACCCGCTCGTCGCCTTGTGTATCCCCAAGCAAAATCCTGTACTGATGTTTGTTGGCTATGCGCTCAATACCCTGAATAATATTGGCAAAGAACGGATTACTAATATCCGGTACGAGCACAACGACCGTATTGCTGCGTTTGCGTCGGAAGTTTCTCGCTAAGCTGTTTGTCACATAGCCACTGTCTTCAACAGCCTTAAGCACTTTTGCCCGTGTCTTTTCCGTGACTTTTTCAGGGGTTACCAAAGCTCTCGACACCGTAGCGATAGAGACACCCGAAAGTTTCGCAACGTGCTTGATGGTGACCACCTCCGCCATAAAACGCTAAGCCTCCTGAGCGGCAAGACTGACCTTGTTCCTACGCCGATCGTTTAACCAAACCATGGCGAACAACGGCAAAAGAAGTAGCGGCAACAAAGCGACCGACTGGAATGACTCCACAGAGGCATAGCGTAAGGCTTCATCCAGGTCCGTGCCGGCCAACGTCGACAACTTTTCCACACTGCCGGCAAATTCAATCTTCGCTGAATCAAAGATCGCACCCATACGCGGAAGTACAAAATGAATTGAAAGCCCCCCCGCAAAACCGGTCAAGCCGAGAAACAAACTTCCGCCGCGCGGATAGCGTTCGCTAACAACCGAAAGCATCGTCGGCCAAAAGTAACAAACACCAATGCCCCACAAGGTAGCCGAGGCGAACGCGAGAACTGGCGATGACGACAAACTCAGTCCATACAGACCTGCCGCAGCAAAAACGCAACCGCCAAACAACAGCCCCACCGCTGAAATTCGTTTGGCAATTGGTCCCGCAAAGTGCCGCATCACAAACATCAATAGACTCACATAGATCAGTAGTAAGATACCCTGCATTCCTACAACACGAGTCAGCGCCAGGTCGACCCATTGGGCCGGCGCAAGTTCAGCGGCTGCTGTGATCATCATGGCAAAAAACCAGATGAAGTAGCTTGGGGCTCGCAACAATTCCTTAAACATATCGCCGTAGCTGACACCGGCCTGAACACGTTCGGTGACCGGAAATAACGTAGATGCGGTTAACCAGGCGAGAGCGATACCGGGAACAACTAGAATCATCAGATTGGCTTGCCAGGGAAGGCCTAGCGCAGAGAACAGTAGTCCGCACAAACCCCCAACAACCATTCCCGCCGGCCACCAAGCATGGAGGATATTCAGTCGGTGAGTTTTTTCCTCCGGGTAGATTGCAGTAATCATAGGATTACTTGCCGCCTCTACTGCGCCCCAGCCTAAGCCCGTTAGCAGGAACCCCGCAAATATTAGCCAGAAACTCCATGGCGTTACCGGAAGTACTGAAGCCAACACTACCAACAGGCTACCAACAATATAGCCAAATGCTGAAAACAAAAGCATGGCACGCATACCCACTTTGTCTACCAGTGCACTGCCGAACAACAGTGTGAGCGCAAATCCAATGAAGGTAGCACCCAAGACCTCACCAACGAGACCCGCGGAGTGGGCAAGATCCAATTCATTGAAGATATCGTTTTGAATGCTTGAGGCAATACTGGTACGTACAGCAAAACCAAGGCCAATCATAAATATTGATAAATTGCCGACAATGAACAGTCGCTTGCGATCAATTTGCTCAATCATTGTTAAATTCCCTGCTTATGTTGGTCTCTACGATTTTTCGCTAAGCCCCAGTAGTCTCTTGTTGAACTCGGAATCGGCTTTAACGCCGGCAAAATCATCGAATGCCCGCTCAGTCAAGCGAATCATGTGGTTACGAATAAACGGAGCCCCTTCTCGAGCTCCCTCCTCCGGGTGCTTCAGGCAGCACTCCCACTCAAGAACAGCCCACCCGTCATATCCGTATTGAGCGAACTTGCTGAAGATTGCTTTGAAATCGATTTGCCCGTCCCCCAAAGAGCGGAAGCGCCCGGGTCTGTCTACCCAGTCCTCAAATCCCCCATAAACCCCGCTACGCCCATTGGCACGGTACTCGGCATCCTTCACATGAAACGCCTTGATCCGCTCGTGATAGATATCGATAAAAGCGAGGTAATCTAGTTGTTGAAGAATTAAGTGACTCGGGTCATACAGAATGGCAGCACGCGGGTGATAGTCGACCGCCTTTAAAAAGCGCTCAAAGCTCGCGCCATCGTGTAAATCCTCCCCGGGGTGGATTTCAAAACAGCAATCAACACCAGCTTCGTCGAAGGCCTCCAGAATAGGCATCCATCGGCGCCCTAGCTCCGCAAACCCGGCTTCTACAAGCCCCGCTGGCCGTTGCGGCCAAGGGTAAAAAGTGTGCCAAAGCAACGCGCCTGAAAACGTAGCGTGAGCTTTCAATCCCAAGCGTGCGCTAGCTCTTGCTGCAAGTTGGAGCTGCTCCACGGCCCAAGCCTGACGCGCTTCCGGATTGCCACGCACCTCTGGTATGGCAAAGCCATCCATCATCTCGTCATAAGCGGGATGCACAGCGACCAGTTGTCCCTGCAGGTGGGTTGATAGCTCCGAAATCTCCAGTCCCGCGTCGTTGATGCGGCCCTTCAACTCATCACAATAGTCCTGACTTTCCGCCGCCAATTTCAGATCGATTAGATCACGTTCGAAGGTAGGGATCTGGACGCCTTTGTAGCCCAAACCGGCAGCCCATTTGCACAACCCGTCCAGACTGTTGAACGGCGCTTGGCTATCAACAAACTGAGCTAGAAAAATTCCGGGGCCTTTCATATGTGTTCCTCATCTAATCCATTCACATCGGGTAAGGAATACCACTTTTCGGATGAGCGCGACGCAGTAACCGTAGCTTCAATAAAGCGCATTCCCCTGAGCGCGTCCTGTATTCCAGGGACGTCAGCCTCCACATCATTTGCAGTACGCTGCGTCAAATTCGCATCAATCTGTCCGGCAAAATTCCGATAGTGGTTGGCGAAGGCTTCCAGATAACCTTCCGGGTGACCGCCTGGCGTTCGGCAATTAGCCTGAGCCAGTGGAGAAAGCTCAGGTCCACCAGCACGCAGCACAGATACAGGGCGGTCCAGCGGCTTAAACAGCAAGGTATTTGGGTCAGCGTGACTCCATTCGAGGCCACCCTGTTCACCGTACACCCGTATTTTCAGATTGTTTTCTTCTCCGGCACAAATCTGGCTAGCTACCAGTACGCCTTTCGCGCCGTTCCGCAACCTTAGTAATACTGTGGCGTCGTCATCCATGCTGCGGCCCGCTACGATCGACCCCAAATCGGCACAAATCTCGACAATTGGCGAGCCCGTAATATATTCAACTAGCTGCGCAGCATGGGAACCAATGTCGCCAACACAACTACTCACGCCGGCCCTGGAAGGATCGAGACGCCAATTTGCCTGCTTACTATTTTGCTCAATTCCAGCCGAACTCAACCATCCCTGTGGATATTCCACGAGAACTTTTCGAACAGCACCGAGGCGTCCGGCGCTTACCATAACGCGAGCCTGTTTCACCATGGGGTAGCCGGAATAGGTGTGAGTCAGACCGTAAAGCAAGCCGGTTTCGCATATCAATTTCTGCAGAGACTGGGTTTCGTTAAGGTCAAAAGTTGCCGGCTTGTCGCTTAGAACATGAAAGCCATATTTGAATGCGGCGACAGCGACGGGATAGTGCAGATGGTTAGGCGTAACGATGGAGACAAAATCCATACGCTCGGACAACGGCAACTCCGCTTCAGCCGCCATCATTTCAGTGTAATCGCTGTAACACCGCTCGGGCGAGAGAAACAACTCTGCGCCAGCACGTTTGGAAACGTCCGGGTTACTCGAAAACACGCCACATACGAGTTCAATGACGCCGTCCAAACGGGCCGCGATTCGATGGATCGGACCGATCATTGATCCCGGACCACCGCCCACCATACCCATGCGGATCTTTCTATGTAGTACCACCTGTTACTGCCCCCTCACCCAATACATGGCTTTGGTCAAGAAGGACTGGTACTCCGGGTTGAAATACGTTTCGGGCCGATGACCAATACCTGAGTACAAGGCTCTTCCACTACCGATACGATGGCGCCACGCAATGGGGTGCTCGCCCGGCATGGTATCTTTTCCAAGCCAAGTTTCTCCGCTTGGGCTGTAGCTCGATTCGTCTAGGCTCAGCAATATCTCGTATCCCTTGTCTCGCACATTCTGATCGAAGGCGTACCACTCTTCCTGCTTTACCTTCCAAGGGCTGGATAGATGCGATGTTATCGACAAGGTGGGAGCAGCGATAATCAACTCAGCGTCCTGAAACTGTGGTCGCATGGTATGGCCTGTAAACTGGGCGCCAATTAATGTATCGACGTACCAAGACCACTCATAGCTGAAGTCGCCTCCCGATGCATGTATTCCGAGCCAGCCGCCGCCGTCTTCTATCCAGGTTTTCAGCGCTTCGCGTTGCGAAGGGGTAAGCACATCGCCGGATACGTTGTTCCAAATGATGAAATCGAACTTGGAAAGAAGCTCAGAGGAATGCACTGCGCCATTGTCCGATTGATAAACTTCCCAGCCCTGAGCCTCAATAAGCTCTGCGAGTACTTCTTTCGCAGCAGGTATTGCCTCTTTATGGATGAACCCATTGGTTTTGGTAAAAACAAGCACCGCCGGTTTGGAAAAATCAGGCACGGATGGAGCTACGGTCTCGTAGACATCGGGCGTGAAAAAACCGACCGATCGCATCACAAGGTAGATACCCAGCCCCCCGACAACAATCAGTATCAGCGCACCTAGCGCAACTCGCTTAAACCACGTTTTCATTTATTCCCATACATATCAGTTGCTTAGCGCATCGAGAGGCGAGATCTATTGTTCAACAACTGTGTCTCATTGCCGATCCGCATTCTGCCGCGTCCAAATTGCAGGCTATTTACCCACTACTGTGGCAGCCACAATAGCGATAAAGATACCACAATACGCTCTGAAATGAATTATTATGACTCGAATTGATCATATTGATCGCCGCAGTGGGAGGGAATCAAATGCTTAATCCGGAAAGGGCTCTACCCTGACAGGTCGTTAATATCGAGGGAACACAAGCGCGAATCTGCCACTCTCAAGGAAAAGCTTACAGCTGGCTCAGCTTATTGAGAGCAAGACTAGAAACACCTGACAACTAGCGAACAGACTTGTCAGCAAAGAAGTAAATTCAAATGCTTTTTCGTAGAATGATCTGAAAAGCGATCTTACCGTGATAGCGCACGTCGCCATTCTATCCGGTATTCATCCAACCCTTGCAATGTACGAACAGCGCTGGAGGCAATCGCAAGGTCCGACAGGGGAAAGCCATTCGACATTCCGAAAGCCAATTGCGCAGCACCATTGACCGTGCCGGTTTCGTCTGTCGATAAATACACTGTCTGTTGTGGACGCAGTTGTGCCAACAGTTCACAGAGCAGTGCATTACGCAACCAGGCACCCTCTACAATTAAATCGCCTTGGCTATCCAGTATATCCAGCTCATAGTCCTGCATGAGTGCGCAGTAGAGGCTCGCAAGTGCCGGCCCGTTAGCTGCCTTGCCACGAATTTCCGGGCGTCGCCCTCCAAACGGACCACTACCATCGCTGAAGTCTGGCAATGCCATAACTCCATCGTCAATAAGACGTTGCACATCAGACATATCAAAACCATCTTCAGGTTTTGAACCTGTTCGCCGGCATATGGCTTCGAATTCACGTCCCCCCATGAACCGGGCACAGGCAACAGCATTACCATTTATGTCGACATTTGCCAGCATATCCTGTGATTCAGACAGAGAACCCAAGGGGGTGCGTGATGAGAAGCTGATCACCCAGGTACCGGTGGAGACCACAGTAAACGGCGCGTCATTGCCGCGAGTCAGATAGCGCAGATAGCTTGCATTGCTGTCGTGTACGCCTGCGAACACCTTGCAGTCTTTGGGTAATCCTGTCTGCTCAACAATTCCCTCTGAAACTGTGCCTATCATAGTATCGGCAGACACCAACGGCGGCAGTTTCTCGCGGATACCCATCCGGTCCACTAGAGAGCTGTAGGCACGCTCACTGGGCGCCCACATATCCGTGTGACAACCCCACGACGTGACCTCTGACACAGCTACACCAGTCAGGCGCCACGCCCAGTATTGAGGGTAAGGCAAAATATACTGCGCACTCGCAAATGCCCGCTCGCAATAACGCTGCTGCCAAAATAGTTGACGCCCCAGATTTAATCCCCCCGGCAAACAGGGCGAAAATGTCTGCGAAAAAGGAGGTCGTACGCTTTCGTAATCGGATTCCGATTCGACACCCTCAAACTCATAGTCCATTACGGGCAGAACCAGACCAGATTCACCGGCGTCTACGTGTACCAGTGCTGCGGTAGCGCCGTGCGTGGTGATGGAAATGGCATCGATCTGAAAATCATTAGCGATATCACTTAAGGTACTGCGGATCCATCGCCACAGCGCATGGGTATCAAAATGGGGGTAGATCCCTTGCTCAATTACCCTATTTGCGCGGCTACGCCGAAATCGATTCCTGAAGTTTTCATCGATTACGTGGATTTTGACATTCGTTTTACCAATATCAATAACGGCGCAATGTAAAGCGGCCATAACTAGCTAAGCCTTTCTTTAGCGTTTATCCAATATGTTGCGGAAAGCAAATACACCAAAGACGGAGCGATCAACCAGCTGCGCAACCAATCCAATTCGCTCCCGCCCAATACGGCGACGGCCATACCAGCACAAATCGCCAAGCAGAGATACGATATGATTCGGGCGAGCCTTGCGGGCGCGGACACGTCCAGCACCTGATCGGAATCGTGTACCGTGGCCAGTGCGGTCGCTTCGCGGGCTCTACGCGCCTTAACGTCGGCGAGTTCCTTAGCCGTCTGCTCATAGGATTCGGCGGCGCCCTGAGACCGCGCAGCGAGCGTATAAACTACCATCGCTGTCAGCCAGGCCGGCACCAACAAGAAGAATAGATGCACCCCCAGCTGATGAAGGAACCACGCCACCAGCAAAGCTGCCCCCCATGCCACCAATGCGGAACTATTGGTAAACCGCCCTTGGTAGGTAGACCAATAACGAGTTAACCCCAGCTTTGGAAACACCCAGTGCTCAGTAATAATCACGGCCCCGATGGGCGCAATTAGCAAGCCCATCAGGCCAAGGAAATCCATCAATTTGGTAAAGACGAAGGGAAAGCACGCTACGATAGTGGTAAGCACACCGGTAACGATAGTTACTCGCGTGCGATCCCAAGTTGGATTTAATGATTGAAACGCCAAGCCAGCCCGGTAAATAGTCGGGTTCGAAGTCGTCCAGCCAGCAATAATAACAGCGACAATGCCAGCCGCGCCCAGCGCCTGATATGCGACCTCTCCCGCGTCTAGCGTTTGCACCCCGGTTTTTAGCAGTAATGCTGCCCCTGCACCCATAACACCTGCGCACACCCACGCCCCAAAGTGCCCGATATACATACCTAACGCAGAAAACCAAGCATATCGGGATCTACGGGCAAATCGAAGCACCGTCATATCGGACATGCCAACATGTAAAGGTACATTGCAAACCCAAGCGAAGGCTGCAACATGCCAGAATGTCAATTCGCTCTCTGTGTTCTCAACCCAAATATAGGCATCACCCACCGCGACAAAGGCGCCCCAAAATCCCGATGATGTCGCCACGCCGGCCTCCGCAGAGAGAGTCGGCCAAAGCGCAATGGCGCCTACGGCAAACATGAGTATCATCCACGGCGCGCAGACTTCTGCGAATCGCGCAACGAACGAGAATCCCCGCACCGCTACCGCGACAACTACCGCTCCGACACACAAGGCCACAACAATGAATGCCGCACTGGTTGGGTACCAATTCACCTGGGACTCAATCCCAAACAATATTCTCACTGCCGACGCCGACACAGTGATCATCGCACCGCCAAGCACACAGAAAAAGATGCCATTTATCACGCTATACAGTCGAATTATGCCGGGGCCCGCTATCTTCTCGAGATACGCATAGAGTGTAAGCCTCGTATCTCGCGCAACTGGCGCGCATAAAAGCACCCAGCTCAGCACTGCCAGCAGGTTGCCCAGCAATAGGCCTCCAATAACGGATCCTGTTGAAACCCCCCATGCTACAAAACTTGCGCCAATAACAAACTCTGTGCCCGCAACATGCTCGCCAGAATAGCTGGCAGCAAAATGTCGGGCTGGCAATAGTTGATTTGAAGTCACTGGCGCCCGATCAAATTCGCTCGCCTCGTTGGCTGCCTTATTTTCGGCTGCAATCGCGCTTGGTGTCATAGGAAACCCTGTTTCTTTCACGAAAGTGCGGGCAGAAAAATTGCCCTAGTGATGATCAAATTCAATGGTAAGTCGTGGCTCAACTGGAATCGCTACTGTTGCAACGGGGTTTGCCCCCGTATAGCAACACGTCTTACTATGATGCTCCGCTTATTATGCTCTTTTATACAACGATGACCTCGATACCTTCGCGTTTGAACATTGTGAGGTCTTTCTTGCTAATGCCGCTATCTGTAATCAAGATGTCTACATCGCTCAGCGGGCACACGATCATATTGCTGCGCGATCCCACCTTACTGCTGTCAGCCAGAATCACTAATTTGTCCGCTTGCTTTTTCAACTTGAGTTCGGCCCTTACTAGGAGGGGGTCCGATTCCATTACACCGTAATCGCCGATTCCGGGTGTGCCCATAAACATCATCGAGCCGTGATAGTGCGCTATAGTGTCGTTGTCGAAAGCACTCAATACTATATTTTGCTTTCGATAGAGCTCTCCGCCCGGTAACGAAACGCGGTTTTCGCTGGTATTCAATAGTTGCAGTGCTAGCGGTACAGAGTTGGTTAAAATGTTGAGCTGACGTTGCGCCAGGTACTCGGTCATCATGTAGGTTGAGCTACCACCATTTATGATGATAGATTCTCCATCCTCACAAAGTTCCACAGCCTTCTTGGCTATAGCCTGTTTCTGCTCAACATTCTTTTCAACATCCGCTAGAAAAGCGGACCCCTCTATATGTGGACGCAACATACTAATCTTGCGTTTCTTTCGCTCCGCTCCGCCGTGAACTTTGTTCAGCAGCCCCTGTTCATCAAGCTTGTTCAGATCACGACGAATAGTCGCCGGAGACGAATTGAGGGCTTCCGTCAATTCGTTCACCGTCACAACCTCGCGCTCATCCAGCAAGTCGAGAATTAAGCTATGGCGCTGTGTTTCTAGCATGGTCATATTTCCAATAATGAGTAGACCGGATGGTAGCCCCACATGATCACAACTGCAATAATTTGATCGTATTGCTCACTACTGAGCATATTGGTCGCACCGCTTTCCCCCCATCTCAAGCAGGCAACCTAACGCGCAACAAGAAGTTTTACCGGCCCGATCAAGCCTGATTTACGCAAAGGCGCTGTTCGAACATAGGTAGGGAAGGTAGTAAATGTCATCTTGTCTGAGCCGGGTTGAGCATCACCAATCAAGCGGTTTACCCATAGATTGGCAACGTCTACCCGCAGCCTGTTCTCGCCGGGAACCAGGGCAGAACCAATATCCAGCTGCCAGGGAGCATGCCAGACTTGGCCTAGCTTTTTGCCATTAAGTGTAACTTCGGCAATATCAGCAACGTTGCCCAAATCCAAAACCAGCCGTTGCCCTGGCTCGACACCCTCAGGCAGGCTGAACTGCTTGGTATATGTGGATACTCCTGAAAAATACTTCACACCGGGCAACGCATGCTCAGACAGAGACGCAAGAGTGTTCAGCGTAATGCTCTGCGGCGCACCTCTGCCAGCCTGGAAGGCAACATCCCAGTTTCCACCCAATTCAGCGACATCGGATAATGCAGCGGCAGGAACGAAGCGAGCCTCTTCTGTGGCTTGCTCGCGAAAGACCACAAAGAAACTTTCTTCGGCCGCCATTTCCAGTGATACAACGGTGTGATCACCGTCCATCCGGTATGAGGCAGGCGAGATTGTGCCGGTATCGGCTCGCCATATTTCAGGGATCTTACCGCTTACTCGGAAGCGCGCCACCAAAGACTCAGCTCGATTCTTCCGGTTATTTACAAAGTAAAGGTCACCCTCCTCAAGCGCTCTATGGACAAACAGGACTTCGCTATCGGGCTGGGATTGTATAAGTTGAAAATCCGGATCAACGCCGATGGAAGCCAGCGCATTCTCAACGTTATCGCTAGCTATCACCCGGCCTTTTCCGACGACCGTGATATTCTGGCCACTCCAAAGGCGCTTGATCAGAGATAAGAATGCCGACTGATCGTCACCCAGACTAGGCGTGGATTGTGGGGGTTGACCAACAATGGTCGCGCCAGCTTCAGCCAAGGCCTCTATGCGCTTCAAAACGGGCAACGTCATGCGGTTAGCGGCGCTGCCGAGGAACAAAACTTCGTAGACAGCCCCGCCATTAGACTTGAGTTTACTACCACTGACTTTAAGCTCATTCAGCACAGCGTGTGGACTGACAAAGTCGTAACCATGATGCTTTGGAAGATCCGCAAGCGTGTCGTCAGTGCGCTGCGAAATTATCGGCTTTTCCTCGCCGTAAAAGTAAGCGATATCCGACACATAACGACCCTGCTGCAGCATGTATGAGTTTCTGGCCATGTAGTCCACCCAGGGACGCGCCATATCCGCCCAGGTTTCGTGACGGTTAAAGAACTGGCCAAAAATCAGTAACGACAGACCAGGCTGCTTGTCATCCAGCGGCTGGTGCACCGAGGTATGAATAACGGGCCGATTAATGCCGTGAGCAAATTCCAGGTCGATAATGCGCCGCAAGTCCGACGGAGCATGGGCCCATGGCTGTAGGGCGGAAGTCATAGACTCTGCAGCCGCAATATTTTGGCCGTAGACGTTTGCAACTGAAGACGCCCCCTTCATATCAAGCAAATGAGCCGGGTTCGGTCCTTTTTCACGAGAATGCGTCCAAAGTGCTGACATCGGATAGTCGGTGTAGCGACGCATGTCCATATCGTCACCCAATACTACACGCATGCTTTCCAGCGCTTCGCCGTAGACCTTCATATCATTTTCGTGTGCTACGTCTGCGATCGTTTTGTAATGCTCAGTCGCCAACAATTCGCCCAATGTTCGACGGAAATCGTACAAAAACTTATCTGATTCCTCGCGAGAGCCTACAATTTCCCCCACCAAGGCTGGCACAAAGGGTTTGGGATCATAACCGCGAATCGCTTCAAACTTTTCCCATAATCCGGGCGTCCAGTTCGATGCGCCCATTTCGACAGAATCCGTCAGTATGGCACCTACACCCCGCTTGCCTACGAGATGCTTGCCAGCTGCGTCCTTATACATATCGAGATAGGTTTCCAGATAGTCGCGCACAGCTCGAGCATCGTATTTATCTACTTCGAGACCGGTTGCTTCCGGAGTCGCCGGATGATTTGTGCTACCTGTTAGCGACCAGCCAAGACGCAGCACATTCCAATCTCCTGGCGGAGGTGTCCAATCAAGCGCACCGTCAGGCATCAGCTTGTGACTCAGATCAAGTACACCGCCAACAGGGACGGCTGGCGCATCGGAATCTTGCCTATTCTCAAGCGCAAAATAGTCCGGAACGACAATAAAACCGGCCTTCGCTTCAAAGTTATCGATTTTTGCCTTTGAAGACAGTCTCAACTCACCCAACTCCAGCACTTTGGGCGCGCTGACAACCGCCATAATAAGCCGGGGATCTGCGCCCGGTGAGGGTGTAAACGCCGAGTAATCTTTCTTCGGGTTGGGGTTTAGCGTTACTCGAAAGTATTTCGCTGTAACCGCTTGAAAGCTCACCGTAGTCGGGACCGATGTTAGGTTTAGATCGGTGACTGGGAGCCAAGATT
The DNA here is from genome assembly GCA_041619575.1 of Litorivivens sp. Classification (GTDB taxonomy): domain Bacteria; phylum Pseudomonadota; class Gammaproteobacteria; order Pseudomonadales; family Spongiibacteraceae; genus Litorivivens. The sequence goes on along the minus strand of JBFKDP010000022.1, from coordinate 7,106 downwards.
GTCCGTCAAGGCTGTAGGAGAGAGCTGGTATATACTTCGCATCACCAAAAAGGCCTGCAATATCCCGGATAAACATGGTGAGCGAACGCACAGTTTGCGGCTGTTGGTACTCAATCTTTACAACTGGAGCTTCCGATAAGACAGCCAAGTCGAGATCGACTCCGGTTGCATAGCGGCCGTCAACGAGTGGATCAATCGGCATTGGCTTGCCATCCAACAGCATGCGGCTGGGCGGTGGCAACGTATCGTTGTCAGGCATTCGATAGGCGAAAATGCCAATATCTTCGTAGAGGTCAGGGATTTTCAGGTGGCTGTTATCGAGTACACCAGATTTCTTTAAAGGCATGTCCTGATAGGGGCCTGGCAGTTGCGCTGGCTTTTCCAAATTGCCCTCGAATCTAGCGCCACCTCGGATGCGCGTTTCTGTCCACACAAGTTTTTTCATGCCGTCTTTCGGCTTCACCCAGGGGCCGCCCGTTTCGGACCACCCGGGGGATGCCGCTATAGCGAACTCCAGACCAAGCGAGTCTGCTTTCTGGGCGGCAAAATGAAATGCGTCTTTCCATTCAGGCTCCATAAAAACCAATCGGTTTTCTACAACCTGGGGCGTTAACAGATTGGCATCGAAATTTTGAATGCCACCTATACCGACGCGATGCATCCACTCCAGATCTTTTTCAATGCCCTCCTTGGTTACATTGCCATTCATCCAGTGCCACCAAACCCGAGGACGAGCAGACATTGGTGGATTGGCGAAACTTTCTTCAATGACCGCCATCGGTTTCTTCGGAGGCCTATCCAAACCGCCACCACACGCCGCCAATAGCGTCGCCACGAGAGACAAACCAAGTGTCAGCAATGGGTGTTTCATATGATTCCTCTTTCTAGCAGGTAGACGCCGTACCTACCCTACCTGCATGATCCTGCCAACAATCGGGCACAGATAAAATTAATTGGACGCGACTACTTATGACGCCTTCAGATTTCCTGATGTCTGTTGGCGCAGCCAAATTACAGCTATTCCCGCGACAAAAGAACCTGCACTCATTAACAGGGCGATCATCCCGAACTGCAGTCCGGCTGCAAAAAGGAGTCCGGGTATGAAGGGTCCAAGTATCGCCCCGCCACGACCCACACCAAGCACCAAACCGGAGCCAGAACCCAGAAGCGACGATGGGAAAGCTGATACAAAGAGACCAAAAAATCCGGAGATTGCTGCAAAAATGAAGGTGCCCGTAAAAAAGCCGAACGTTTTCATGCTGGCCAGTGAGTCGGTGAAGTGCGGAAACAGTGCAACACCCGCAGCAGCCAGAATCAGACTCCCAATCATCAGCGGCTTGATCGAGATATACCGCGATATGATACTGATGCCGATCGAGCCAATTACCCCGCCCAGACTAATGATACCCAACACGTTGGTTGCCTCTGATGCGCTATACCCCAAATCGGATACTATTGTCGGTAACCATTTAACAAAATAGTAGTAAGTTGCGATATTCCCAAAGTAGGCGACAAGCAGGATGATTGTCGTCCCCAGCATCGGGGGTTTAAACAGATTGGAGGTGCCTTCCGGCTCAACCTTATCCGGTTCGACTGCCAGCAATTTCTCCGGCCCGGTGTGACCCAATCGCGCCATGATGTGCTGAATCTTTTCCAACGCACCTTCCGGCCGCTTCCGGTTCAGGTACGCTACAGATTCTGGCACATAAAAATAGACTAGCGGCAAGAACGCCGCGCTCAACGCCGCCCCTAAAACGAAGGTTATTCGCCAGTCATAGGCTTTAAGCAGTGGCGCAAGAAAGTTGGCGCCGAAGTAAACGCCAAGCGCAAAGCCGCCAGCGACCAACACCACCGCAACTGAACGGTATTTATTGTTACAGTAATCGGAAGATGTCGCTGTTGCAGTTGCTAATAGACCACCAATACCTATGCCCGTAAATACACGGGAGGCTCCGAGAATATAGATATTGCCTGCGACGCCAGCAATGATCATCCCGATGGTCACAATCGCGAGTCCTAGCAGCATCGTCGGGCGTCGCCCTTTTGAATCTGCCATCGCACCGAGCATTATTGAACCGAGCGCCATACCCAGGAGTTCAAGCGGCAGTATCACCCCAAGAACCGCTTTCGACAGATTCCACTCCGCAGTCATACCGGGCGCTGCAAAGGCGATAGACAGAACGTCATAACCATCCATCGCAAGAATACCGATACAAATTGCGACGATTTGCCACTGGCGCCTTGTCATGGGTTCGTCTTGCAGAGTCTTTATGGGACAGCTCGGCGTATTCATGGTTTCCTCACTTATGCGCTATTATTGTGTGTAAAACATTTGGATAAACTGATGGTCAGTTTCTGGCCTGATAGTCAATTTCCATAAAGTCTTCGACTTCCCTCAGCCAACGTTCGTTAACAAATCGAACATGGTCAGGGTGCTCGTTATAACTGTCGTATGCCGCCTGACTGGCGAATTCCATCGACACGCCAAAGGTAAACTGATTTTTACTGCCAACCTGCCGCAGTACTTCAAATGCTTCTACCCCTGGAATATGGGCAAGAGTGGCTAGGGCATCAAGAAAGTTCCTTTCCTGCGCTGATTCTCGATCATGCTTTAAGCTAAAAGCGACGGTATGACGAATACGTTGTTTAGAAAGCGTTTCTGGCACCCCAAGATCTCCAGTAAGGCTCAACGACGCGAGCCAGTTGTAAAAGTCGTGCACCCAAAAATCGCTACTGGCACCCTGAATTTTTACGCCATAGCCATGACCACCATCACGATATACATGACGTTCAGGGTGAAACCCGGCATTTTTCAACGCTTCGTAGAATGCATCGATTCTGCGAAGCAGAAATGGCGCATCATTGCTTGAATGAGCGATAAATACCGGAGGCATAGCGGGATCAATCTTCGGAAGTTCGCTAAACGGCGCACCATAAATGGGAGCCACAAAACGAGGTCGGCTTTCGGCAGGAGAATAGAGTGCTGCATGACTGGCGACAGAAGCCCCTGCCGAAAATCCGATAATCCCGATCTGCGCCTCGTTAAGCCCCCAGTGCTCTGCATTCTTGAAAACAAGCTCCATCGCCCGTAAACCATCTGCAAATCCCAGTTTGCCGTCTGTATCCAATTTTGTTGCCGGCGAAACTCCACTGGTAAGGCGCTCTCTTGCAGAGAGCATAAACTGAAAAAATTCGTTGTCGTTAACTGGCGTTTCAACCAGTCGATACTTCAGGACAAAGGCCGCTATCCCTCTATCGCGCAGCCATCGCGCCAACGCATGTCCCTCCGTCTCCATACTGAGCATGCGAAAGCCGCCTCCAGGCGCAATCACGATGCCGGTGCCCGTTGAATTTTCAGGGGCAGGAAGGTAGATGGACAGGGAAGGCTCCACCACATTTCGTGTGAATTCCTCGTCGCCACCAGGCAGCCTTGTTTTCTGCTCACGATATGCAGCAGACTCGGATCCAGGGGCTTTACCTTCCCATAGGGGAACGACACTATCCGGCGCCATGCTGTCTTTAGCCAGAACATTGCTGACGCCAACTGCAATCAGAACAACCAATACCGCATGAATAAACTTTTGCGCTTTCATATGATTATGATCAATTCTCTACGCACCGCGTAACAATTCATTTTTAAGGCTGTCTGATAGCAACGGCATTAATTGAGAGCGCGCAGTTCCTTGAGGGTCCGACACGAAGCGGGAATCGGTTCCAAAGAGCATGATGTGGTCTCTACTCGATTGAATAGGCTGCCACGCGGGAAGGCCTGAATGATTTGGATCACCATTACGTGCAAAGGCAGCCCAGGCCCGCCCCATCTGCCGCGACAGCCGTTCTGCATAGCGGGCGTCAACCATACGCCCCACCAATGGCAGTTCAACGGTATGGAATGATCTCAGGAAGGACAATGACGGTGGCGTATACTCCATACGATAGAAGTAGACCGGAGGTTGCTGAGTCGCTTTGCGGTCAGCCAGATTCGTCATATCGCGACCGAATGTGCTATCGCTTAATATCCTTGAGTAAATTTCGTGTGCGCTAGCTTCCGGATAGGCATCGCGGTACGCCTGGAATACGCGCGCAATTACCTCTTCAGGTTGCTTCAGCGTCGCTGCTACCTTTGCACGTGCCGCGGACCACTCCAGAGGTCGCATAAACTCATGCGGAAAGAACAGTGTCAGCTCATCCGCACAGTAGCCGACAATCATTGGAACACTAGCTGAAGTCTGTGGCGCAGTGGCCCAGGCGTCTGCTCGCAAGGTTATTCCATCGGCTACCGGCGCATAGCCAACGTTTTTATGCGCAGCAGAAATAATCTTGTCAAAGGGTATGTTCTGCAACTGCGCAACGTCGTTTGAGGGCAACCCAAGACTTTCCAGCACCCCCAGCACTCCACTATTCGAGGGCGCATCCGGGCTTACCAGCAAGCCGCTTTGCACGATAGCGGCCCTAAACAACCCCCTCGCCTGTGGCATGGTATTGAGCAACGCAATCTTGGATCCCCCACCGCTTTCGCCAAATAGCGTGACCTTTTCCGGATCGCCACCAAAGGCTGCAATGTTAGCGCTCACCCAGCGAAGTGCTGCGACCAGGTCAAGCATGCCAGGGTTACCCTCGGAGAACTCAGGCGAAAGTCCTCCCAAATACATGAATCCCATAGGGCCGAGGCGATGGTTCACCGTGACAACAACAACATCCTCTTCCATCACGAGACGTTCGCACAGGGTCATGGCATTTCCCGACCCGGAAGTAAAACCCCCACCATGAATATAGAAAAGCACCGGACGCTTGGCTCTATCGGTCGCCGGAGTCAATACATTGACTACCAGGCAGTCTTCGCCCATTGGGTCACCGTAAGCCTCGAGCTCGCTTTGCCTCCCGCCGGTAAAATAGGAATAGATTGGCTTGGTCGCTTCAGATGCTGTAGCTACAACCTGAGGCGCGCGCTGCCCAAACCGCGTCGCATCGCGCTCTCCGGTCCATGAAGCGGGCTCTACCGGCGGAAGAAACCGACGCTTACCTGCTGTTGAAGCGCCGTAGGGCATGCCGAGAAATATACTGGCGCCGTTTCGAACAAAACCGCGCACAACACCATATTTAGTGCGCGCCCGCGGTATACCGTCGCCAAAAACATTAACGCAGCCACTCGCAGCGGCCAGCATGCCGGCGGCAAGGACTGAGCGTCTCGTTATTTGCATTTTCACAACTCACTCCAAAAGGTAGTGATACGACCTTGCGGCTTAAGCACACTGATTTGGGTCAATACGAACATACGCGGAGCACCAGCCATCGCTTAAACCAGCAATCATCGCTTGTCACGAGGTTTGCAAGAATTGGCAAATGACATACGGACTCCTCAAGGTGCTCTAGCCAACTAGAGAGCATTCTGATGGCATGCTTTTGTTATAATGGCCGACACAATAAAGACGTTACCACCATATATTGAATGGCGCAATCTATTATAGTCAAAATAATTCAATAACGATCAGGCAGACTTCTCGAAGAATTACGATAATCTCGCATTTCAGCGTACTAGAGACCTACGCGCGACTTAATGAAGGCGATGGTTTTGTTCAGATTGTCTTGGCCCTGCTCCGTCTCTAGCGCGCCGGTATAGCCATGCCCAAGCAAAGCCACACTCGGCTCGTAATAATTGAACATGTGGTCGACATTATGCGCTCGCAAAGCGCTAGCCATCGCGATCGCGTGCTCAGGAAACGTATCTGGCTGATTGCCATCGGTAATGTAGGTCGCCGGGTAGCGCGAGGTGAGATGAGACACGATATCCGTCTGTTTAACCTGCTTGCTGCTTTCCAGGTCTTTGGTTCCAAGGTATGACCACATCATGGTGTTGAATCGCCAGTCTCTAGCCGCGAGCTTTAAGGGGGCAGAATAGATGACCAGTGCTTTAATCTCATCGGCTGACACCGCTGGATTAATCCCAACCCGCGCTGCGTAATTTTCGCTTGAAGCCAATAAGCCGTATTGAGCGGTCATATGCGCACCAGCGCTCCCACCCATGATGACCAGATTGCTCATATCCAGCCCGAAAGCCTCGGCCCGTTCGCGCAAGAATTGAATAGCATCATTAAGTTGCGTGATCTGAACCGGATATCGATACTCAGGTGCCAGTGCGTAATTGAGGTTTACAACAGCTAACCCTTCCGAAGCCAGAGCTGCCATCAATCCCTCTGCCCCGGATTTGTTGTCGCCGGCAAGCGGATCGCCTGTCGCTTTGTCACCCATAAACCAGCCACCCCCATGCATATAGATCACGGTAGGATGGCTGGTACTCAAGTCTGCGTTCGGAAGCCAGATATCGAGATAGCTATTTGGGTACTTGTCCCCATAAGCAATGTCGCTTTTTAACAGCAAGCCGCCGTCAAACACTCTCTCCCGCGGCTCACTTCTGGGCTTAAACGAGTTTGGCTCATAATCCCAAACGGTCTGATAGAGAAATGCCTGTAGCAATTTGACGCTGCCATCTTGACTATTTGCAACGAATAGCCCGCTCAGCACCAGCAAGAGGCATAGCCCACCACATACCACAGCAAAGCCTTTTAACAGCGTGTTCAATCGTGACACCTCAGCAGCCCTCACAGCCATTAGTAGTCCCAGGAAAATTGGGTATATACCGAGCGAGGCGCTGACGGAGCGCCTGCAACGCTCCCCCTACCAACACCCCACTCCTTTCGAGCATTACATCGTGTATCTTTTGGCGTAATTCGATCCGTTCTAGATCAATCCGCCCCGAGCTAAAGCAGGGCTTTAGCTTCCAAGGAAACACCACACATCAACATCCTCATAGATCGTTATCGCACCCGGTAGTTCAGGGCGAATTATGTATAACCTGACGTTCAATCCAGCGATTGAATGAATTCATTGTCTTGTCGAAAGCGTCAAGTGTCGGTTCATTCAAGTGACCATGGGCAGTACCGGGTTCGGGTTCAATTACCACGTCAACACCGGCATCGCGCAGATCGTCTGCAAATACTTCGCCCCAGGGTCGCAGTGGATCAGCCTCCCCTGTAATCATTATCACCGGCGGGAAATGTCGCAGCTCGGCGGGATTTGTAAAAATCAAACTAACCAGATCAGGATCT
>JBFKDP010000021.1:0-21866 GCA_041619575.1 Litorivivens sp. | reverse complement strand
GATGAGCCGCTGCCTCGGACTGGAAAACAGACCGGACGACTTGCCTTTTTTGACCTGCTGCCGCTTACCTCTTGGGGTGGGTATATCTCCAGCGATCAGGTATCGATGACCTTTGATAAGCCCTGCGCCTGCGGTCGAAAGGGCGCATATATTGACACTACGATTAGCAAAGTCGTTGCGCGAACCGATGACAAAATCGGTTGTGCCGGAACTTCCAGTGCGGTTGAAGAAGCAACAGAATTTTTGTTGAAAGCATAAGCTGAATTAAAAAAACGATATAACAGGACAAGCGCCATGAAGTATCAAATTCCCATCGTCGCCCGCGGCGAAGTGATTGAAAATTATGAAGTAACCTGTGAAGGTCGCTATGGCACTAACTTTGAGTGCCCCGACCCGAACAAGTACCTCTCTAAGATTGTGCTGCCGAGCCGACGCGAGATGGAAGCCTTGTACGAAATTTCGCTGGATGATGTTGTGGATTATCTGGTGGAGTTTGGCAAGCAGCTGGATGTCAAAACCAATCCCCATCTTCAGTGGGCCATTGAACTTTCCAAAATGTTCAATGATGTATCGTCTGACCTGGTTGAGCGCGCGCTTACCGTTAATCAGGGCTTTTGCCGACGAGAAATGCTCAATGCAATGATAGACACGGTAGGGCGAGAGCATCTGGACGGTTGGGCACCCTACGAGCGGCTTAACGGACGTATTGCCCACATACATGCTTTTGGTGTGCCCACGGCCCACGTTATTGCGGGCAACGGCCCGGCCCCTGCCATGATGACCTTTGTGCGCAACGCACTCGTTCGCGGTTATGCCATGGTAAAAATACCCTCCAACGAGCTGGGTACTGCGGTTGCACTCGCGCGAACCGCGATCGATATGGCGCCCGATCATCCGCTCACCAAATCATTCTCAGCCGTATACTGGCGTGGAGGTGATGAGAAATTCGAAACCAGTTTTTACCACCCCAAAAATGTAGAGCGTATTGTCGCCTGGGGTGGCTTTGAGTCCATTCGTCATATTTCCAAGTACGTGCGCCCCGGTATCGACCTGATGGCATTTGACCCCAAAATCAGCCGATCCGTACTGGGAGAGCAGGCCTTCGCTTCAGAGGAAGCCATGCACGAAGCCGCCGTCCGGCTCGCCGACGATGTGGGTAATGGCAACCAGAATGGCTGCACCAATTCCCGCGTGACCTACGCCGTCTGCGACATGAGCGACGATGCGCTGGAAAAAATAAAGCGCTTTGGGCAAATGGTCTTTGACGAGATTCAGAACCTGCCGGAAGAGATCAGTTCGGAAGCCATTCATATGGATCCAAATTTTCAATCAAAAGTGGATTCACTGTCTTTGTTGGATGACGAGTACCACGTTATTGGCGGAGACAAGCGTGGTGGTGTAATCGTGTCCCTCTTGGGTGATCAGGTCGACTTTGCCGACGAGCTGAAATACCGAACCATCAATATTGTGCCGGTTAAAGACTACGACACGATGCTGCGCTACTTTACCCGCGATGTGCAAACGGTCGGGGTTTATCCCGAAAGTGTGCGCGATGAATTGCGTACCACTCTGGCACTGCATGGTGTGCAGCGCGTGACCTCGCTGGGCTATATGCGGGAGTACAATGCTTCCATCGACCCCCACGATGGCAGTGAAGCGCTGCGTAAAATGTGTACCTGGGTTGTTTCGGAAGATTGTATGAGCAACTACTCGCCGGCGCGCTGGCGTCAGCCTGCATAGCGCCATAGAGGACGCGGTATGAGCGACAACATTCAGATTATCGATACCCATGTGCATGTGGTTGCCGAGGATGAGGCGGCTTACCCGCTCAAACCGGGGGGCTTGCCCGGTGCCTGGTATCGAGAAGCCCCCTGCAGCGCCGAGGCATTTGTTTCCTGCATGAGCGATGCGGGCGTTTCGAAAGCGGTATTGGTGCAGCCGGTAGGTGCCTATTCCTATGACAACCGCTATACAGCGGATTCGGTGGCCGCGCACCCACAGTTTTTCGCTGGTGCCTGCTGTGTCGATGTCAATGGGCCGGATCCGGGAGCAGAGCTACGCTACTGGATTGAAGAGCGCGGTATGCACGGGGTTCGACTGTTTGCTTTGGATCTGGAGGGTCCGGGCTGGCTCGATAAAGAAGAGGCGCGACCTCTATGGGAGTGTGCCGATGAGTTGGAAGCCCACGTTATCGTCACGATTTTCCCCCATCAGTTTCCGCAACTGCGAAAGATGTTGGAGCGATATCCAAACGTTCGAGTCTCAATGGACCATTGCGGCTTTCCCTCGGTTCTTGGCCCGCCCTGGAGTGATTCCGCGTCGCTCACTGAATTGGTCAAATATGAAAATCTTTATTTGAAAATCACCTCCCATGTGTTGCACAGCGTTATTGATCAGGGCCATACCGGAGCGGAATGGGTGGAGCATCTGGTTGCGAATTTCGGCGCGGATCGGCTTATGTGGGGATCGGACTTTTCCCAGACGCACAGTGGCAGCTACAAGGAACTGGTCGAACTCGGCAAAGAAGCCTTTAGCGGGCTGACGACAAAAGACCAGCAGCTATGCCTTGGCGGGACTGCGCTTCGCTTATGGCCCTGTCTGCAGGCTAAATAGAGTTGTCGTCGACTGCAGGGTCTCGCCTGGAATGTGTTCCCGGGATACCATAGTTGCCATGACTAGCGATCACTCAAATAACAATCTCCATCGCCGTATTCCTTCTGTTGATGCTTTATTGCAAGGCATGCCCGACGCCGTAAGCCAATGGGGACACCGGCAAGTGGCTGCGGCAGTGCGTCGGGAGCTGACAGCGTTACGTGCGCAGATTACTCGCGGCGAAGTACCGGACTGTGATGCAGAATCACTCTGCCAACGCGTGTGCACAACGCTTGAGCGCAACAATGGCGCTAGCCTTAAACCCGTCATCAACCTGTCGGGTACTGTGCTTCATACCAACCTGGGCCGCGCCAGTTTGCCGCAGGAAGCTTTGGACGCCGTTGTCACCGTCGCCGCTGCACCGAGCAATCTGGAATTCGACCTGGAATCGGGAGTGCGGGGCGATCGAGAATCGCATATTGAGGCGCTGATCTGCGAGCTCACTGGCGCTGAGGCGGCAACGGCAGTCAATAACAATGCAGCAGCGGTATTGTTGGTGCTCAATACCTTGGCGATGAATCGGGAAGTGCCGGTATCCCGTGGTGAATTGGTGGAAATTGGTGGCTCATTTCGTATTCCCGAAGTGATGCAGCGCGCCAATTGCACGCTCGTTGAAGTCGGAGCGACCAACCGCACTCACCTGAAAGACTTTGCGAAGGCCATTGGCGACGATACCGCACTGTTAATGAAGGTACATACCAGTAATTATCAGGTCGAGGGCTTTACCTGCGCGGTGCCAGAAGGCGATCTTGCTGAGCTGGCAAAAGCACATGATTTACCTTTTGTTATCGATCTGGGCAGTGGCAGTCTGGTGGATTTCAGCGCTCTGGGTTTGCCACACGAACCCACGGCCGCCGCAGCCCTGGCCAATGGCGCAGATTTGGTCACGTTTAGCGGCGATAAACTGCTGGGTGGCCCCCAGGCCGGCTTGATAGCGGGTCGCAAGGATCTGATTGCAAAGATAAAGTCCAACCCGCTTAAACGGGCGCTGCGATTGGACAAGATGACACTGGCGGCTCTGGCGGAAGTGCTGAAGCTGTATCGCGATCCTGACAGTCTCACTGAACGCTTACCGACCCTTCGCCAGCTCACTCGTAGCAGAAGCGATATCCTGTCGCAGGCTTCGCGCCTGCTCCCTCCACTGCAGCAGATTTTATCGGGACGCTTTACGGTGGACGTTGTTGAATGTGCCAGCCAGATTGGCAGCGGCGCTTTGCCAGTGGAAACCCTCGCCAGCGCGGCTTTGAAAATAACGCCTTGTTCGGGGGAGGATGCTGATACCCGGCGGCTCGCGCAGGTGTTACGCCAGCTGCCCATTCCTGTTATCGGACGCATCAAAAAGAATAGCCTCTTACTCGATCTTCGTTGTCTGGAGGAGGAACAGGTTTTCATTGATCAGTTGGCCGGACTGTCAGTGTGATCGTTGCCACTGCAGGTCATGTGGATCATGGCAAGACTTCGCTGATCAAACAGCTAACTGGCGTTGATACGGACCGCCTTGAAGAGGAGAAGCGCCGGGGTCTCACGATCAACCTGGGTTTTGCTTATCGTAAACTGGAAGGTCGTGCGCCCATTGGCTTTGTCGATGTGCCGGGTCACCACCGCTTTATCAACACCATGATTGCCGGTGTTAGCGGTATTGATTTAGGCATGTTGGTTGTGGCCGCCGATGATGGCCCGATGCCGCAAACCCGCGAGCACCTGGATGTGTTGCGACTGCTCGGTGTGCAGCACATCATTGTCGTGATCACAAAAATCGACAGGGTTTCTGCATCTCGCATTGAAGAAGTTGCGGCGCAAAGCAAGGCGCTCGTGGCTGGTAGCGAGGGCACTACTCCGACTTTTCAAGTCTCGAATCTTAGTGGTGACGGTGTATCAGCTCTGCTGTCTTACTTGCAGCAATGCGCCAGTGACGTGCGTTCCCGGTCGCAAAGTGGCGGCTTTCGCTTATCGATAGATCGGGCCTTTACACTTAAGGGCGTCGGGCTTGTCCTTACCGGAACGGTAACTGCGGGCTCGGTTGGTATTGGTGAGTCGCTGATTTTGCAGCCCGCTGGTGTCAAATTGCGTGTGCGCGGGATTCACGTTCAGGATGAAAAGTCGGAATCGGCTTGTGCCGGTCAGCGTTGCGCACTGAATGTGGTCGGGGCCGTGAGCAGGGTCGAGGTCGCGCGTGGCGATTGGCTATTGGATGCAAATGCCGGGCCTCTGTCGCACTGCATTGATGCCAGAATACAGCTTTTGGACACTGTGCCATTCCCCCTGAAACACTTGTCTCCGATTAAAATTTATCTGGGCGCCAGGCGCATTGCGGGGCGAGTGTTTCTGCTTGAGGGGGGCAATCGGCTGGTCGCTGGTGGTGGCGGGTTGGTGCAGTTGCTGTTGAATGAAGCAATCAGTTGTTGCCACGGCGAACGTTTTCTAGTTCGCGACGATAGTGAAAGCGTGACCCTGGGTGGGGGGATTGTGCTCGATCCCTACGCGCGTCGATCGGGTAAAAGCCAGCCCCAGCGCCTGCGGGCACTGGCTGCGCTGGAAACAGATTCGCCGAGCAAGGCCCTGGTTTCCATGACTGCCGAGCTGGGTGCTCTGGTGGATCTGGAAGAATTTCGGCGTGGCTGGAATTTGCGCAGTGAGGAAATGCAGGTGCTGTGTGAAGCACTAGTGCACGTATTCGACGCCAATGGCAGCCGTTACGGGGTCGGCGAGGCGCGCTGGCAACAGGGGGTGGCGGCTGTGCTCGATGCGCTGGAGTCTTGGCATCAGACCCACCCCTACGAACCGGGTATAGCGATAGGCGCTCTTGAGGCCCAGATGCGTAAAATACTGGAACTGCCGCTCTTCACCGCGTTGCTAGGCCCCCTTACCGACAGCAAAAAAATATGCCTGCGAAAAGGCGTGCTTTACTTGCACGGATTTAAGCCCCTGGTCTCTGCAGAGGATGTAGAACGCTGGCAGAAGATTGAATCGCTACTCAGGCGACAGGGTAAAGACATCCCGCTACTCTCTCAAATTACCGCTGCAACGGGGCTGCGCAGGAAATCGCTGGAAAGGCTGTTACGCAGGGCTGTGCACGATGGCAAAGTGCATCGTCTTAACGAGAATCGCTTTGCGAGCTCAGAGCAGCTCGCCAAGTTGGCGCAGCAGGTGTGTGAGCTGGGTGCAGAGGGAGAAGCCATCACCGTGGTCAGCGTAAAAGAACGTTTGGGCATTGGTCGCAAGCTGGCCATTGAGGTGCTGGAATACTTTGACAGCATCGGCTTTACTCGGCGAGAGCAGGATCAGCGTTTAATAGTAGGCGCGGAGCAGCCGGCACTGGAATTCTGTGGCGACAGCGCGAACGCATGACCTTGGCATTGGGTGACACTTTATTTTTTGCTGTGCCTTCGTATGAGTATTCGGAATGCCTGTGTGTGCAATTATCATTTGTACACACTGGTGCCACTTATTGCATACTGACCGGATACTTTTAATGGAAGAGCGACGCTCCCGGTGGGGCGCCTGGTTTTCAAAACCAGTGAGGTGCGCATAGTGCCTGGTGGGTTCGACTCCTACCTCTTCCGCCAAACACGCCCACTGCCTTACCCCCCCCTGAGTAAGCGCTCGGCCTCTCGATGAGCCCAGGCATTCGTGTCGTGGCTTTCCCGTCGTTAGTGCCGGCAGCGCTAGCGATTCTGCCTTCTAGACATCATGTGAAAATGTGATGGCTAGATGTGGATTTATCATTTGAGCACTTGTGCCAAAGCTTATTAAATAAAACTTGGCTGCTTTTCAGGCAGCGTGATTTTTTTGGGGTGCTGATATACGTCTAACAAGCACAGTCCCTCAAAGTGATCGCACACATTAATAACAGAATATTGAGCTTAACCTTTGATAATGCGCAGAAAAATCAAGCTCTAGACATTGTTGGTCTGCCGGTTATCCGGCGGCCCCAGTGACGAGGCATTGCGCAAGATTTGTTCTGGTCTGTATCGAAAGGCCGTATGCCGGATCAATTGCCTGGGTATTGGCGCGAAAAGGCCTGAGGGAGATGTAAGCGAGCATGACCGCAATTAATTTGCATGACTACCTGAACGATCCGAAGCAGCTGGTGTTCAAGTCCGAGAATGAACTGGCCCAGTTGGATAGAGAGCAGGTCGCTCTATTTCAGCTGGAGGCGGCCAAGCGCAAGCTGGCGAGGCAATCGAAGCGCATTCCTGCGCTGGGGAAAAAACTTGGTCGATCGAATCCGGCCGATATTGCCACTGTGGATGATCTGATCCCCTATCTTTATGAAGATGGCGACTACAAGAGCTACGACAAGGCGTTTCTCGCTGACAAGCGCTTCGACAAAATGACGCAGTGGTTGAATGATTATACATCACACGATTTATCCGGCGTCGATATGGCCGGTTGCGAAGATCTTACGGGTTGGTGTCAGCGCCTTCATGAACAAGCCAATATTTTCATCTGTCATTCATCGGGCACTAGCGGCACCCTGAGCTTTGTGCCCAGATCCCAAGCTGATCGCGATTTGATGGTCGACGCCATGGCCAACGCTAACGCTGATCTTTTTGACATCGAAAACAAGGACAACGATGTTGATTTCTTCACCATGAGTCCGCGCCGCAATTACCGCATCACTCAGGTGTTATACGATGGCTTGGATGCGAAGTATCTGAAGAACCCCGTGGTTTCGCCCTTTCCTGATTTTATCAGCCCCGAAATGACCATCGCCATGAGCAAGCTGCGCAAGGCGGCTGAAACCGACACCCTGGATGAAGCCCTGAAAGACCCTATCGTGGCGAGCAATGCGGCAGCGGTTGGGAAATTTAGCCAGGAGGCGCCGGAGCGCATTGGCAAATGGCTTGAAGCGATCAAAGGCAATATCGGTAAAAGTATCTATTTCATGGGTACCTTTGATCATGCCTGGGAAATTACCAAGTCTTTTCAGGCGGCCGGGACGTCAGGCGCCTTTGCGCCAAACTCCGTATTCGCGCTTTTCGGTGGTGTGAAAAAGGGCACCGTGTTGCCCGACGACTGGAAGGAACAGTTCAAGGCGGCGATGGGGACCGACAAGATTGTGTCCGCCTGGGGCATGTCGGAGCTGGCGACAGCAGCCGCAAACGAATGTACGCATGGCATGTATCACTTCAATGTACACACCATCCCCTTTGTGCTCGATCCGAAGACCGGCAAACCTCTACCCCGAAGCGGCACGCAGAAAGGACAGCTGGCAGCCTTGGAGCTGGTTGCTGAAGATTGTTGGGGCGGGATTATTACCGGCGATGCTGGAACAGTGCATTTTGACAAAGTCTGTGACTGCGGGCTGAACAATGGGCCGCTACTTGAAGTTGATATTGAGCGAATCTAGTTAAACACCTTGAGTTAATAACTGATAACAGGAATGGGGTAGAAAATGAGCGACGACACATCAATAACAATGAATGCGTCAACCGCGATGTGGACCATGCTGAAGGAAGAAGGCGTGGACTGCGTATTCGGTGTTTGCGGTATCACCAACGTGCCCATGCTGCATGAATTGCACTTGGTTGAAGGCATTCGCTTTATCCATGCGTCAAACGAATCAGCGGCGATGGGAATGGCGGACGGCTACTCCAGAACCACCGGTAAAATCGCGGCGGT
This sequence comes from Litorivivens sp., assembly GCA_041619575.1. Classification (GTDB taxonomy): domain Bacteria; phylum Pseudomonadota; class Gammaproteobacteria; order Pseudomonadales; family Spongiibacteraceae; genus Litorivivens. The sequence goes on along the minus strand of JBFKDP010000021.1, from coordinate 13,589 downwards.
GGTGGTGCATAGCGCCGCAGGACTGTCCTATGCGATGGCCAATATCCAGAACGCCTATGCTGCCGGTAGCAAAGTCCTCGTTATTGTGGGGCAGCAGGATGCTCACCGCGATTGGGCGGAGCGCTTTATGGGTATTGATATCAAACCCATGGTCAGTCAGGTATCCAAAAGCTGTTGGGAAATCACCGACTCTGCCGATGTGCAGCGCTCGGTAAATCGCGCCCTTCGCGATATCAACTTGCCGTCACCACGCCCGGTGGTATTGTCGATGACTGAGCAAGTGCAGAAATCGACGATCACCTACCGTGCAATGCCACCTCAGGGGCGTTCTCTGGCGCTGGATATCCTTCCCTCTGAGGCCTCACTGAAGGCCGCAGCAGAAATGATTGCAAAGGCACAGAGCCCCGTGATCTTCGCCAGCCGCGTTGTCGCTGACGTTGAAGCAGTTGCCGAACTGGTCGAGTTTGCGCAAACCATTGGTGCGCCTGTCTACAGCGGCAATGAAGACAAGCTGATATTCCCGAGCAGCAACCCCTTGAGTCGCGGCATGGTAGTCCAGCAATCGGGACCAATGCGCACTATGGCGTCGTCGGCTGACGTGCTGATCACCATCGGTAATGAGCTGTTCAAGTATTCTGATGCCACCGATGATCCGATTGTTCCAGAGACAACCAAGGTTATACAGATCGACTTGGATTCACGTGAACTGGCCAAATTCTGCCCCACCGACCTATCCCTTCTCGCCAACCCCAAGCTCACACTGCCCGCGCTGACGAAACAGGTTTCCGGCGCGTTGGATACCAGCAAGCGCGATGCCCGCATCGAGCAACATACGGCTGTTTATCGCGAGCGTGATCAGTTTGTGGACAATTGTCTAAGTCAGGGCGGCGATGATTCGCCGGTGCATTGGGGGGCTGCCTTTCGCGAAATCACTGCTGCGCTACCTGACAATGCGATTGTGGTGGACGAGCTGGCGTCTTTCTACGGTCAACTACCTAAAGTCATCAAGCGCGATGAGCCGGGCAGCTATTTCGGGCATTGCGAAGCCTTGGGTTGGGGCTTGCCCGCTACGATTGGTGTCGCCCTCGGCTCGCCGGATCGCCCGGTCGTTGGCCTGCTGGGTGATGGCGGTGCCTTGTTCTGTGCACAGGCGCTGTGGTCTGCAGCCAAGTACGACATACCGGCGGTGATGGTGGTGCTGAATAACGGCGGCTATGGTTGTATGCGCGGTTTGTTCATGATGCACGGCTTCGAAGTGGAAGCGCCGCTTGATGAGGCTGGAACCGATTCCTATGACGTGGGTGAGCTCAACCTGACCGCAATGGCGTCTGCTTTTGGTATTACTGCAAAACGTGTGACAGAACCTGCTCAAATCAAGCCAGTGCTGGATGAAATGATAGCGCTTCGAAAGCCGGCGCTGGTGGAAATTATGGTTTGCCCCGGCGGTACCGGTCTCTACGACCTGGTGATGGAATTTTATAAATAATGAAGCGCTGTGATTGTCCGTTAGCAATATTTCGAGAAGGTGCGAACTTATGACAGGCTGTCCCTATAGCAATTTGCTTGATCCTGACCTGTTTGCGGCAGGCAATCATCACCGCGTTCTACGTGAGATTCAGGACGCGGCGGATACGCCGATTATCAGAATCGATGATCCCATCACCAATATTCCCTATTGGACGGTGGTCAGTCGCGATCTGGCTGATGAAATCGCCAAGAATCCAGCCGTTTTTTCCAGTAGTGAGGGTACTGCGCTGCCGATGGAGATGGATGATTTCCAGATTGAGTCGCAGCGCCAGATGCTGGTCAACATGGACCCGCCCAAACACCAGAAATACCGGCGTATCGCTCGCAATGCGTTTACCCCCAAGGCGGTAGACGCATACAGGGAAACCTTTGAGGGCTATGCGAAGGAAATCGTTGACGCGGTTGCTTCGCGTGGCGAGTGCGAGTTCATCAGTGAAATTGCCGCCGAGCTTCCGCTGATGGCCATTCTCGACTTATGTGGTGTGCCCAAGGAAGATCGCAAAAAAATCTTTGATTGGACCAATCAGATGTTCTTTCAGGAAGACGAAGACATCGGCGGGGAAAATCCTGAAGCTCAATCTCACGAGGCAGCCGCACATATGTATATGTACGCCGACGAGCTTGCCAAGCGCCACCGGGAATCGCCGCTCAATAACATCGTTGGTGCACTACTCGATGGCAGTGTCGAAGGGGAGAGCCTCACAACAGCTGAATTTCAAATGTTCTTCCTGATGCTGATCGCCGCCGGTAATGAAAGTACGCGCTCGGTCACGGCCCACGGTATGCGCCTGCTTATGGAGCATCCGGAACAGTTGCAGATGCTGATTGAAGACCCGGAGCTAATACCCGGCGCGATTGAAGAGGTGCTGCGTTACAACCCGGCCTTTGTCGGTATGCGGCGCACGGTGATGCAAGATATCGACATCGGTGGGCAGCAACTGAAGAAAGGCGACAAACTGATTCTGAACTGGCACCTGGTCAATACCGACGGGTCGGTCTTTGATGACCCCTTTACCTTTGATATTACACGCGCACTCCGCATGCCTGACCTGCATAGGGAGCACCGTGCCTTTGGTATCGGGCAGCACTTTTGCCTGGGCTCGCATTTGGCGCGGCTTGAACTCGACGTGGTTTTTCGGGAAGTTCTGCCGCGCCTGCGTAATCCCAAATTTGCAGAACCCGTACGCTATGTGCGCGATTACTTCGTCAACGGTATCAAAGAAATGAAAATCACCTTCGATCCGGAAGTCGCAGCGTGATCTGGCGGTAAAAGCACTCATTGTTTAGACAACATAACAACGACATTCAGAACAAGAAGAGGTTTCCATGAACGATTATTTGGCAAAGCTGGTAGACGACACAAAATCCTTTGTACACGGCCGCTATAACGACGGCTTTGAGGTGGACGGCAGCGAGCTTGAGGATTACTACCTCACGGCGTCGAAAAAGAAGTTTGCCGAGATGCAGGGCAAGATACCGACGCTTGATCGGTTGGCGGCGGAACAGAGTGTGGAGTCTATCGGCAGTCTGGATGATCTGGTGAAAGTACTGTTTCCTCACACGGTCTACAAATCCTACCCGCTGTCCTACCTGGAAAAAAACAAATTCAAACAACTGACCAAATGGTTAAACGGATTGACCTCGGAAGATCTGTCTGGCGTTGATGCCAGTGCCTGTACTTCTATCGATCAATGGATCGACTTGCTGGAAGACACCACGAACCTGACCCTGTGCCACTCCTCCGGCACCACTGGCAAGTTATCGTTCTTGCCGCGCAACAAAACCGAGGCCGATGCGCCAAACCTTCTGATGCGCAACCTGATTCGTGACTGGTTCGGCGATAACTCCGGTCCGGATATGATGAAAAACCCACTGCCTTTGGTGTTCCCGTCTTACAAACGTGGCTACCAGACTATGATTCGCACCTCGCAATCTCAGGTGAAGTCATTCGGTATTACGGAAGAAAACAGTCTGTACCTCTACGACGATATCTTGAGCGCCGACATTGCCTCACTGGGTGGTCGAATCAAGGCCGCTGAAGCGCGCGGAGAGCTGGGCGATTTGAAGATCAGTGAGGATTTGATTGCCAAGAAAGACATATTTATTGAGCGGGAGATGGTCAAGCAACAACGCACCAAGGAATTCTACGCAGAAGCTGTAGAGCGTTTTGGCGGCAAACCCATCTATATGTGCACGGTCTGGACGATGCTCTATGAAGCAATGTCAGAGGCCAAGGCTCAGGGCTATACGAATATCTTTGGTGAAGACAGCGTTCTGATTACTGGAGGCGGTAACAAAGGCGTCGAGCTGCCGGAAGGCTGGAAGGAAATGATTTATGAAGTGACCGGCTTCAAGCGTGCTTACGAATTGTATGGCATGAGTGAAATGACCACGCCCTTTGTGCAATGCGAACACGGCAACTACCACATACCGCCGACCATTGTGCCTTTTGTGCTGGACCCAATCAGCGGAGAGGCTCTGCCACGTGAAGGTAAGCAAGTTGGCCGTTTCGCCTTTCTTGACCTCATGCCAGCAACTTATTGGGGCGGCTTTATCAGTGGTGATGAAGTCACTTTGGGTGGTTACGATCACACCTGCGAGTGTGGTCGCAAGGGCGCTTATGTGGGCGGAGAAGTTCGTCGCTACAGCGAAAAAGAAGGTGGAGACGACAAAATCAATTGCTCAGGCGCACCCGAGGCACACGACAAGGCGCTGGAGTTTCTGCTGAATGCGTCGTCGGTATGAGTGTTCACGCAGCAGATAATACTAATAGAGAAGTAGGAGAAACTGCAGTGGATCATGTTTTTGACGTACCGCTGGTAATTCGCGGCAAGCTCATTGAAGACTACTCTGTGGAATACGGCGGCCGTCAGGTGGGTAGTCGGTTTCGTTCGGCAAATGCGGCCGACTATATCGACGAAATTGTTATGACCAGGCCTTCGGGCATGGCAGATCTTTATTCTCTTACGATTGATGAAATCGCTGATTATCTTGTGCGGTTGGGCAAGCGTCTGGTGTTTTCAGAAAACCGGCATATGCAAGAAGCCTTTGAGTTATCTAAGCGTACCTCCGGCCTTTCCGAATCCATCCTGCGTTCGATCTACGAGAGTATTCCCGGCGTTTTCGACAAGGCTAGCTTGCTGCAGTCCATTGATAATACCGTGGGCATCGATTACCTGGATGGCTGGGTCAAGGTGCGAGAGGGCGTACAAGTGCGTGCTTTTGGTGCCCGCACTGTGCATGTAATTGCCGGGAATGCGCCCATGGTGGGTGTTGCTACCATCGTCAGAAATGCGATGACGCGTAGTGACGCAATTATCAAGGCGCCGTCCAATGACCCTCTGACGACCACCGCCGTTGTTCGCACGATGATTGAAATGGACCCTGACCACCCGGTAACCAAGCACGTGACGGTTGCTTACTGGAAAGGCGGTGACGAGTCTTTTGAAAGCGAACTGTACCGGCCCAAGAATATCGAGAAAATTGTTGCTTGGGGAGGCTTTGCCAGCATCAAGCATATCTCGGGCTACCTGCAGCCGGGTATTGACCTAATTACACTCGACCCAAAACAAAGCGGCACCATCATCGGGAAAGAAGCCTTTGTTGATGAGGAAACGTTGAACGCAGTCGCAGCGAAAGCGGCGCTGGATGTGGGCGGTTTTAATCAGGAAGGCTGTTTAAACGCGCGTGTAATTTACGTGGAAAGCGGAACGGACGATGCTGGCCTCGATAAGGCCAAGCGATTCGGACAAGCCCTGTACGATGCGATTCAGGCGTTGCCGGAGGCCATCAGTACTCCTCATCACAGCTTTGACCCCGACCTGAAGCAGGAGATCGACGGGCTTCGGTTTGTCGAAGATGACTACACGGTCATTGGCGGGAAAGGCTCCGAGGGCGCGGTAATCGTTTCCCATGAAGATGAGCAGGTCGACTTTGCGCGGCAGCTTGCCTGTCGAGTAGCAAACGTGGTGCCAATGGATACGGTTGATACCGCCATACAGTCGGTCAATGCCTACACGCAGACCATAGGGATCTACCCAGAATCGCTGAAAACCGAAATACGTGATCGCCTGGCCTATCAGGGTGGTCAACGTCTGGTTTCGCTTGGTGCGGCGATTAATCCGCCCTCCGATGCTCCTCAGGATGGCTTGGAACCACTGCGTCGTATGTGTAAATGGATTCTGGATGATACCCAATAAGGGGCAAGCTAGATGAACCAGACACCACCCATCAGCAACAAGGTTCTGTTCGGATACGGTGTCTCCATGCTGCCGGTGATGTACGCCTACATCCTTATGCTGATCATGTACATGAAGTATGCGGTCGATGATCTGGGCGTTTCGCCGGCTTTGGTCGGCACTATTTTTCTGGTCGCCAAAATCTGGGATGCGGTGTCCGATCCCCTGATCGGCAATCTCAGTGACCGTACGCGTCACACAAGTGGGCGCCGCCGCCCCTGGTTGTATACGGCGGCACCGCTAATTGCCCTGTTCAGTATTATGGCCTGGGCGCCTCCGACGTCGCTTACAGGTACCGCGCAGACGATATGGTTACTGGTTGCTGTGCTCGGTTTCTACACAGCATTCACCATGTTTGATGTGCCGCACTTAGCCTTGGGTGCAGAAGTGACGTTGAACACCAAAGAGCGCAACAAAGTCTTTGGGGTGCGGCAGTTCATGAAAATACTGGGTACCGCAGGCGCTGGCATCCTCGGAACCTATCTTGTTGCCAAGGGCGAAGCCTCCGCGACAACCATGGCTTACGGAATGGGCTTGTTGACGATGGCCATCGTGTTTGGGGGGATTTCTTTACTGCCACCCGAGCGGGAGTCGTTTCAGGGACGCGGCGGCGGCAATGCCTTTAAGGCTGTAAGGGATGTGTGGGGCAACCCTCACGCCCGCTTGTTGCTCATGGTGGTTTTCATCGATGCGATCGGTGTGGGTGGCATTGGTGTACTGATGCCCTTTCTTGTCGAATATGTCGTTAAGGACATGTCATTGCTCCCGGCGTTTATGGGCTTGAACATGCTGGGAGCCTTGGCCATGGTGCCGGGCTGGGTATGGCTGGCAAGGCGATTTCCCAAGCACAAACTGCTGCTGTGGTCTTTTGTACTTGCGGGCACCGGTTACGGTTTGATCCTGTTCGTCGGCGAAGGTAGCTGGCTGATTCTGGTGTTCTGTTGTGTGATGTCGGGCGGTGGCAATACCTGCATGCATGTACTGGGTTCGTCGCTTAAATCTGAAATTATTGATTGCGACGAATACGAAACCGGAGACAGGAAGGAAGGAAGTTTTTTTGCAGCCTGGAGTTTTATGAACAAACTGGGTCACGGCATCATGGTTGGTGTCGTCGGTCTTGTTCTTCAGTGGTCTGATTTTCAGCCCAACGTTGTCGAACAAACCCACGTAGTGAAGCAGAGCATCGTCGTGATGATGGGCGGTGTACCGCTGTTCTGCCTGCTTGCTGGGGCGCTCGCATTCACGCGCTTTGGACTGACACCTGATAAATACGCTGAGGTTCGGGCCAAGCTTGATGCACGTAACGGAAGCTCGATACCTGAAGCAGGCTGAGCCCTGACGTCCAACGCCTGTAGGCAGTTTTAGATAAGCGGTAAGCAAATACCCATGATGAGTCGAACGATGTGTGCGGTACTGGTGGCGTTTCTTTTGCCGCCGACCGAAGTCTTGGCAGAGCGGGATCGCAAAGCGGCCGCTATTGAGGAAGTTCTCGTAACTGCGCGGAAGAGAACCGAGAGCCAGCAAGACGTACCGCTGGCCGTAACCGCCGTGACCAATGCAGAAATGCGGGCGAACAATATTGCCAATATCGCGGATATTGCCAAGATTGCGCCTGGGCTGGATCAACGAGAAGGTCGTAAGCAGGGTGGCTTCGCGATTCGTGGGGTCGGGCAACCGCGCATTTCCGATGTGCAATCTGATCCTGGCGTAGCCGTTTACCTTGATGGCATGTTCCTGGCGCGCAACGACAGCCAGTTGGTTGATACGGTAGCCGTAGAAAGCGTGCAGGTATTGCGCGGCCCTCAGGGAACGCTCTTTGGCAAGAACAGCGTTGGTGGCGCTATTTTGGTAACCACCAAAGATCCCTATGAAGAATTTGCCGCAACGTTTTCGACGCGCGTTGGCAGCTTTGGTCGCCGTGACGCACGCCTTGCGGTGGACCTTCCCCTTATCGCTGACAAACTGTATTCAAAGTGGACGGTGGGGTCGATACGTTCAGATGGCTATGCAGAAGATATTGATTCCGGAAGAGGCTATGGCGACGATGACCGAATCGTAGCGGCGTTACAGCTTTTGTGGAGCATCAACTCTGATATGGAGTTGAAAGCACTAGCCTACTTTAACAAGCAGCAGGAAATCGTTCCGCCCTACAACTGTCAACAGGTTACAACGAGCTCATCACTGAGTTTTGCGCGAACCCCTGGTCGCCCTGAAGCCTATCACGAGGCTTGTAGTGAAGCGGAGAAATTGATCGGTACCGAAAAGGTGACGAGTGAAGACTACGGACTGTTCTATGCGTCGCGTGATGCCTTGTTCGGCCTTACTTTCAACTGGGATATGCCTGCGGGCTCCCTCAAAAGTATTAGTTCGTTCGCTCTCAAGGGTGACAACAATGCCGACTACGATATCGACGCAACTGACCTGCTGATCATTCGTAATACACAATACAGTCGTGAACAACTTAAGCGTCAGGGGGTGTACGACAAGGAGGGCAGTCGCTATACACTTGGTCAGGAGCTACAGTTTTCTGGTAGTGCACTGGACGATCGCTTTCAGTACACGGTCGGGCTCTTTGCTTCCTGGGAATCGCTCGATCGGCAGATTGGTGGGCAGCCAGTCACACCGGAAGGCTGGGTTGGTCTCGAGTCACTGCCCGGATTGCCCAGCCCCGGTGAGTTGTGTTCGGTCGCCGGTATTATCGGGGAGGGATGTTTGTATGTGCGGGGGATCAATACCACCACGTTGAGCTCATACGACAATACGTCCTACGCTGCTTTCTCGCAGGTGATCTATGACATTCTACCCACACTTCATTTGACTGGCGGTCTGCGGTATTCCTACGAGCAGCGCGAAATCAAGTTTGAGGCCTTTCAAGCGCAGAGTGTTCCTGCGAACGTCGCTGGTATTCCCTTGCCGCCTGAACTGACCAACAATCTGCCCATCACGATCATGACGGAAACCCAGTTCAACAGGCTGGAAGGCCAAGAGAACCCCCTATCTCGCGGCCCGGTGTCCTATGGCGATGTCGATTTCACCCGATTATCGCCCATGGTCAGTCTGTCCTGGCAAATGTCCGAGCATTTCCAGTGGCCACATGTCGATGCCCTGATGGTTTATGCCACTGTCAGTGAAGGCTTTAAATCCGGTGGGATGAACATTACCAATGATGGCATCAAAGCCTACGATCCCGAGTTTGTCATTAGCACTGAAATTGGTTTCAAACTCGATGCGCTCAGTCGACGGCTGCGCTTAAACTTGGCTTTGTATGATTCGGATTATCAGGACGTCCAAATTCTAGTGACCAAGGTTTCCTCCTTGGGCGCGCCGGAATTGAGCACTAACAATGCAGGCCTGGCGCGGATGCGCGGTGCGGAAGCTGAACTGACCTGGTTGTTGAATGAAGCCTGGAGCCTGCGTGCCAGCGGCAACTATATCGACATGGAAATTTTGCAGTACGACGATGAAGTGCTCGATCCAGTTACTGCTGAGCCTATTGCCATTGATCGCAGTAGCGAACCTTTCCCCTACATCCCGCGCTATGTATACAGCTTGTCAGCGCGTTATGGCATGACGACGGCGGCTGGCGATTTCGACTTTGTTCTAAGCCGTAATAGTCGGTCCAGCCACTTTATAGGGAATGATGCTGCAGCCGGCTTGCCGCAGTTTCGTGATATGGCAACAATCGATGGCTTTTCAACCTGGTCGATGAGAGCGACCTGGATACCCTGGGATGATCAGCGTCTGCGCGTTTCGTTCTACGGAAACAATATTACGGATGAAGAGTACTTTGCCACCGGTCTGGCGACCTATGCGAGCTTTGGCAGCAATGCTGTCACGATGGGCAAATCACAGCATTTTGGTTTGGAATTGGAATACGAGTTTCACTAGAAAGTGATGTCACTTGAGGGAGAGGTAACACAATGGATCTGATCGTTCGAAGGCTTAGGCAAGCACTGCTGACAGTTCTGGTCGCAATGGGGGGCGTGACCGCAAGTTATGCCCAGACTTTAGTTTTCTCAGCTATTCCAGATCAGGATGAAAGATTACTTGAGAAACGCTTTTCCAAAGTGGCAGATTACCTCGCGCGAGAACTGCAAGTTGACGTTAAGTATTTGCCCGTGAACAGTTATGCTGCAGCAGTCACTGCGTTTAGAAATAACCAGGTGCAGTTGGCCTGGTTTGGTGGCTTTAGCGGCGTGCAGGCACGACGGATGGTCGCCAATAGTGTTGCTATAGCGCAGGGCGCCGAGGACACCGAGTTTCGCAGTTATGTCATTGCCCATCGTAGTACGGGGCTGCACCCAGCTGACACGCTGCCGGAAGCGATGCGTGGCCTTCGCTTTACCTTTGGTTCCAAGTCTTCAACCTCGGGTCGTTTGATGCCTGAGTGGTTTTTGCGAGAGCACTTTAAAGAGGCTCCCGACAAAGTCTTTAGTCGCGTTGGCTTCTCGGGTGACCACAGCCGAACCATAGCACTGGTCGAATCCGGTGCCTTTGATGTTGGAGCCGTGAACTATTCGGTATGGGATAGGGCGGTTGCCGATGGCAAAGTCGATACCGACAAAGTGCAGGTTATCTGGACCACGCCAAGCTACACAGACTACCAGTGGACCGTGCGCGGTGATATCGATGCGCGTATGGGCGCAGGCTTTACCGAAAAGTTGCGCAAGGCCCTGCTGACCATGAACGAACCTGAACTGCTAGCGGCCTTCCCGCGCAGTGCTTTTATCCCCGCGACCAATGCCGATTACGCGGCGATTGAAGCCACCGCTGAAGCCATTGGCCTGATGGACAAGCGCTAGCGCTTGTCCGCTTGGCGTGCCGGAATCAGCTATGGCTGACGTTTTATTTCGCTTTACTGACCACTCGCTGGCTGTAGCGCAGCAGGACGTTTTGCGCGATATCAACCTGACAATTGCACGCGGCGAGCGTGTTGCCTTGCTCGGTGAATCGGGCGTTGGTAAGAGTACTTTGCTGGCAGCATTGCGAGCGCAATTGCCAGACGTTGTTGCCTGGTGTCCCCAGGAAACAGGCTTGGTGCCTAACTTGTCGGTGTTGCACAATGTGTACATGGGGCGGCTGCATGCTCACCCTTGGTGGAAAAACCTGTGGCGTCTGTGGCGACCGGGCGCTCAGATTACGGATGAGATCGCCGAATTGTTACACCCGCTGGGCCTTCTGGAATTTATGCATCGCCCTGTGGAAAGCCTCTCCGGTGGACAACAGCAGCGTTGCAATATAGCCAGGGCGCTGTATCAGCGACGCCCGATATTTATGGGCGATGAGCCAGTCAGCGCACTGGACGAGCATCAATCGGAATCGCTATTGGCGCAGATCTGTGAGCAGCATGAAACGGTTATTTTGGCATTGCACGATGTGGGTCTGGCGCGCCGCCACTGCACCCGCCTGATTGGCCTGAGAGCGGGGCGCATTGCGCTTGATTCTGTACCGGAGGCAGCAATGCCGCCCGATCTCGGTGATTTGTACACCTCTGATTTAGCCAAGTTGTAAGCGTGTCCCAAATAGTTGCCAGCGTAAAAAGCATGCAGGGGCCGCTAACGATGCAGCGCAGTACTGCGCTGTTTTTGTTGTTGGCCTTGTTTTGTCTGCCGTTTGCCGATTTATCCCTCAGTAGCCTTGATCCCTGGCATGAGTTGGGTCGGATGGGACAGGGCTTTGCACTGCCGCAATGGCCGGGCTGGTCGCTATGGCTCAATGCCAGTCTAACGACCCTGGCTTTTGCCCTGCAGGGCGTAGTGCTCGGCGCCGTGCTGGGTTTTGTGTTGGCGCTCGCATATGGCAGTGCCTATTGCCGCCTGTTTTGCGCGTTCCTGCGCAGTATTCACGAGCTTTTCTGGGCCTTGCTGTTAATTCAGATGCTGGGAGTGTCACCTTTAGCGGGGGTGTTGGCCTTGGCGATCCCCTATGCTGGTACCTTCGCCAAAATCTACGGTGAACTCTACGAAGAGGTTAATCCGGCGGCGCGCCGGGCTGTGGGCGGGCCAACTCTCTCAAATTTCTTCTACACGGTATTGCCCCAAGCCTGGTCTGCCATGAAGGGCTACACTAGCTACCGCTTCGAGTGCGGTCTTCGCTCGGCGGCGGTGTTGGGTTTTGTTGGCCTGCCGACTTTGGGTGTCCATTTGGAGGCCGCACTGCGTCAGGGCTTCTATGCTGAAGCTGCGGCTTGGTTTTATAGTCTACTCTTGCTCATCGTAAGCTTTCGCTTGTGGCTGCGATCTAGGCTGCTGATAGTCTGGTGTGTGGCTGCGGTGCTGTGGTTGCCGCCGGTGGCGCAGCTTGATTGGACTCTGCTTTGGCAATTTATTGCCGTAGATCTGTTGCCACTGCCCTTGCGTGATGCTGAGGTGAGCTGGGCAATTTGGCTCGGTCCGCTTTTGACGGATCAGGCCCTGCCGGGATTGGTAAATACATTGATATTGGCCAGTCTTGCCCTGTGTCTGACCGGGATTTTTGCCTTGCTTGCCTTTCCAATGGTCAGCCCATTAATCAGCGCACTGCCAGTGCGTACCGTCGGGCATGGGCTGTTGGTGCTGTTTCGCTCGGCTCCGGAGTATTTTCTCACCTTTATTGGCCTGTTGCTCTTTGGTCCCAGTCTGTTGCCAGCACTGCTGGCCCTGACATTGCACAACGGCGCGATTGTTGCCTTTGTCGTCGGGCAGGCCTCATCCAATCTGAAACTACGGCTGGATGCGGTGGGTGGTATGAACCGTTATGTGTTCGAAGTCATGCCGAGAAGTTTTCGTCATTTTTTTGCGTTCACGCTATACCGGCTGGAAATCATCATGCGGGAGACTGCTGTTCTGGGGATGTTGGGTATACCTACGCTGGGCTTTTTTATTGATTCTGCGTTCAGTGAGTTTCGTTTCGACCGTGCATTAGTGCTGCTTTTGGTAACCGCAGCCTTGAATATGGGGGTGGATGCGGCAGCCAGAGCACTTCGTTTGCGCCTACATCTCCGTGGGTTGGCGGAGCAATTGTGAGTAGGGCAGTCTCCCTGTGAACACTTGTTCTACCACTATGCAAGAACGCTAAGCATTCATGTGAAATTTTCATTTGAATCAATGCATAGGCGTTCATAGTATGAAAAGGCATGGAAAGAATTCCAAATAACTATAAACAGGAGGGATGTTGCAAAATGACCCCTTGCGCCAGCTTCACACTGATTTTTGAAACACGCAGCCTGGGAGCGCGGTATGAGTAGCGAACCGGTTGTGGTCTGCGTGAGTTTTCCCGCACTTCAAGAAGAGCGCTTTCTAGAGCGCCTGCGCGCCGTCGACGAGCGGGTAGAAGTGGTGACGCTTCCTGTGGATGAGGGCAGTGACTGGGCGACGGTACCTCCGGATCGCCCACACCAGGAGCCACCGCCTTGGGGGGAGAGTTGTGCCTCGGCCCGAAGAGAAGCCCTTGATCGCGCAGAAGTGGTTATCCAATTGCATACGCCCGAGCGTTTGATGGAGCAGATGCCAAAACTGCGCTGGCTGCAGGGTATTGGCGCGGGTGTCGATCAGTTTGCGGCGGCTGGCGTGACTCGGGACCGAGTCGTGGTGACCAATGCATCGGGTGTCAGCGCCGGCTCAATGTCAGAGTTTGTCATTGGGCGCTTGCTGCAGATCTGGAAGTTGTTTCCAGAAGCGGAAACGCACCAGCGTAATCATGAATACATACGCACCTATGGGCGCAGCTTCAAGGGTTCGGTAATCGGCATCGTCGGCCTTGGCTCCATCGGTGAAGAAGTGGCTAAACGGGCTCGCGCATTGGGGTGTACGATTCTTGCCACCCGCCGCAGCGCGGGCAAGCCGG
>JBFKDP010000020.1:0-22292 GCA_041619575.1 Litorivivens sp. | reverse complement strand
GCACGACGACGTGGTAGACCTATCCACCCTGCGGCGCGGCCTGCCCACGGCAAACGCCAAGTGGGGCTCGGCTCCCAGCGTGCTCGTGGGCGACTTTCTATACTCCAGAGCCTTTCAGATGCTGGTCAGCATCGGCGACATGCCGTTGATGGGCTTATTATCCGACACCACCAACACGGTTGCCGAGGGTGAAGTGCTGCAGCTGGTGCGCGCCGGCAATGCCGATGCCGATGCCGAAACCTACTTCGACGTCATCCAGAACAAAACCGCCGTGTTGTTCGCAGCCGCTTGCTCGGGCGCGGCCATGCTCAACAACTCAAATCACAGTTCAGCCCTGTACGACTACGGCATGAACCTTGGCATGGCCTTCCAACTAATCGACGACGTGCTCGACTATGAAGGCGATCCAGCGGAAACCGGCAAAAACATTGGCGACGACCTAAATGAAGGCAAAGCAACGCTGCCTCTGATCTATGCTATGGAACACGCCAACCCTGCCGAAGCCGACCTGATTCGGCACGCGATTACCACCAAGAACGCGAGCAACATTGACGATGTTATTCGCATTGTTCAATCCTGTGGCGCCTTGAGCTTTACCCGCAATACAGCCGCCGAATATTCCGGCGCCGCACTGACTGCACTAATTCCCCTGCGCGCAAGCAAATACCATCAGGCCTTGCTAGACTTAAGCAAACTGGCGCTGACACGTATCAAATAAAGGCTCAGGCCTTATCAGCAGCCCGATCGACTCCAATAAAATGATGACGGAATGCTATGAGCCAACTTACGAACAGCGAGGCCTGGCGCGCACTGCAAACGCATGCAGACGACACAGCAAGCCAGACCTTAAACGCCCGATTTGAGAAAGAATCAGATAGAGCTAGACAGCTCTGTTTTCACAGCGGCCCCTTAAAGGTCAACCTGTCTCGCCAACACATCGATACGCAGACACTTGAGCTTTTGCAGGCACTGGCAAAGCAACAGCAGTTGGCGCAAAAATTGAAGGCCACCCAATCAGGGGAAGTCGTCAATAACACCGAAAAACGCCAAGCCAGCCACAACCTGCTCCGCCAATCCTCACCGCCCTATGAAATTCGTGAAATGCTCAATGCCATTTGCGATTTCAGTAAGGGCGTACACGAGGGGAAAATTCTCAGCGCCAGCGGCAAACCCTTTACCCACGTCATCAATATCGGTATTGGCGGCTCGGATCTCGGCCCCAAGCTGATTGTCGACGCGCTCCAGGGACTTTACCCACAACAGCTTGAGGCCAGCTTCCTAGCCAATATTGACCCTAGCGCAATCACCAGCGTAACGCGCGAATGCCCGGCAGAAACAACCCTAGTGCTAGTTTCCTCAAAGTCTTTTGGTACGGAAGAAACCCGCCAAAACGCACAAGCCATCTTTAACTGGCTGAAAAAGCAAACGGGCGATCACTATCAGCACAATTTGCTCGCCATCAGCTCACAACCCGAGAAGGCCAAGGACTTTGGCATCGACCGCTGCATTGCCTTTCCCGACTGGGTTGGCGGGCGCTTCTCGGTGTGGTCAGCCATTGGTCTGCCAGTTGCTCTATGCTTTGGCTTTGAGGCTTATGAAAGCATGCTTCGCGGAGGCGAAAGCATAGACAGCGATATCGAGCAACACGCGGACAGCGCCGCGGTGTTGTGTGGTCTGGTCGATGTGTGGAACCGAAACTTTATGCACAGAAGCGCGCTGGCAATCTTACCCTATGCCGAGAGGTTGCGGCTGCTGCCCGACTACCTGCAGCAACTGTTTATGGAGAGTCAGGGCAAGTGTGTGGCTCTGGACGGCTCCGGCGTGGACTGCCAAACCGGCATGGTACTCTTTGGCAGCCAAGGGACAAATGGGCAGCATTCCTTCCATCAATTAATCCATCAGGTCAGCGATGGGATGCCTTGCGATTTTTTATTGCCGCTGACCAATGTTGACGCCGTTGGCGATCAGCATGAGCGCCTGATTGCCAACTGCCTGGGGCAAAGCCTCGCACTTATGACGGGCTTGGCAACTGCGGAAGTCGCCAACCAACTGCGAGACAAGGATATACCTGAGAACGAGGTATCCCTACTGGCCGCACACAAGACAATGCCCGGCAATCGACCCAGCACAATTATCAGTTTTAAGCAGCTGGACGCCCACACGCTTGGTGCTATCGTTGCCTTTTATGAATACCGAATGATGACGGCAGCATTTATCTGGGACATCAATCCCTTTGATCAATGGGGTGTGGAATTGGGCAAGGTCACCAGCCAGTCTCTGCTGCCGCACATC
Organism: Litorivivens sp.; assembly: GCA_041619575.1. Classification (GTDB taxonomy): domain Bacteria; phylum Pseudomonadota; class Gammaproteobacteria; order Pseudomonadales; family Spongiibacteraceae; genus Litorivivens. The sequence goes on along the minus strand of JBFKDP010000020.1, from coordinate 20,000 downwards.
AAAGCGCGGGCTTTAGAAAAGCTGGACCCGGTCAGCGCAGAGGTACTCCGACCGGGCAGTTAGGCCAGACAATCACGCTTGCGCAGCGCGCTTCATAAAGTCGAGCAATTCGTCGGTTTTTGCCCGCATGAGCGTCTCGTCAGCGCGCGACTCAACGTTCAGGCGAACCACCGGCTCAGTGTTAGACATGCGCAAATTAAAGCGCCACTGCGCGAAGGCGACACTCAGACCATCGACATGCTCTACCGTTTCAGCAGCCGCAGCGTACTCCCGCTCTACAGCCTCGATGACCTTTTTCGGGTCAGCGATTGTGCTGTTGATTTCGCCACTGCAGGGGTAGCGCTCCATGCGCTCGTCTACCAGCTGCGAGAGTGTTTTGCCGCGGCGCGACATCAACTGAGCTACCAGCAGCCAGGGGATCATCCCACTATCGCAGTAGGCGAAATCACGAAAGTAATGATGGGCACTCATCTCGCCACCGTATATCGCGTTTTCACTGCGCATGATTTCTTTGATAAACGCGTGCCCGGTTTTACTTTGCACCGCCGTTGAATCATTCGCTTCAGCCAACTCGCGCGTATTCCAGATCAAGCGCGGGTCATGCACGACCTTTTCACCGGGATGATCCAGCAGAAAACTTTCTGCCAGCAGGCCGACAACATAGTAACCTTCTATAAAGCGGCCATTCTCGTCAAAAAAGAAACAGCGATCAAAGTCACCGTCCCAAGCAATCCCCATGTCAGCACCTTCAACCAACACAGCATCAATGGTGGGCTGGCGATTTTCCTCCAGCAGAGGATTGGGAACGCCATTGGGGAAATTGCCATCGGCCTCGTGGTGCACTTTGACAAAGCTGAAGGGCAGGCGCGACTCCAGCCTGTCCACCACTGCGCCCGCACCGCCATTGCCGGCATTGACTACCAGCTTGAGCGGCCTGAGATCGTCAACATGAATGTATGACAGGAGATGATCAATATAGGCGGCCTGTGAAGCATAGGACTGATAGCCTCCGCGCTTGTCAGCCTCCTTGAACTCCGCCAGCTCTGCGCAGCTTTTGATATCAAACAATCCTGAGTCGCCACTGATCGGCTTTGACTGTTCCCGCACAAACTTCATGCCGTTATAGTCTTTGGGGTTGTGGCTTGCGGTCACGGCAATACCGCCGCCAAAATTACCATGGCTGGTTGCAAAGTAAATTTCTTCGGTGCCGCATTGGCCGATATCAAACACATCGACACCACCGTCGCGCAGACCGTCAACCAGAGACAGCTTGATCATCTCACTGCTCAGGCGGATATCGTGGCCGACGACCACGTTGCCAGGCTGGATCACGTCAGCATAGGCGCGGCCTATACGATATGCGACATCTTCGTTAAGTTGGTCAGGCACCCGACCGCGGACATCATAAGCTTTAAAGCAGGTAATTTCTTGCACAGTGCCCCCGCGCCTCAGTCTTTATAATAGTGTTTGAATACGTGATTGGTGGCCTCAACAAAGCCCGGCACACTACCACAGTCAAAGCGGCGGCCTTTAAATTTATAGGCCATTACGCAGCCCTGACTGGCCTGCTGATTCAATGCATCGGTAATCTGTATTTCACCGTTCTTGCCCGGCGGGGTTTCACGCAAAATATCAAAAATGTCCGGGGTCAGGATGTAGCGACCGATCACCGCTAAATTCGACGGGGCCTCGTCGACAGCGGGTTTTTCCACCATGCTCTCTACCCGGAAGATGCCGTTATTCAATTCCGAGCCGACAATCACACCGTATTTATCGACATCCTCTTTTGGCACTTCCATCACTGCCACAATGCTGCAGCGAAACTGTTTGTAGAGTTTAACCATCTGCGCCATGACGCCCTCGCCACTCTCATTGAGGCAAAGGTCGTCCGAGAGAATCACACCAAAGGCATCCTCGTGGCCAACCAGCACTTCCCCAGTCAAAATGGCATGCCCCAAGCCTTTCATTTCTCGCTGGCGGGTCATCGAAAAGGACGCAGAGTTGATAATCGAGCGAATGGACTCGAGGTAAGATTCCTTGGAAGTCCCGGAAATCTGGTGTTCCAGCTCGTAGCTGATATCGAAATGGTCATCTATGGAGCGTTTGCCTCGACCGGTCACCAACGCGATATCGCACAGCCCCGCTTCGACCGCCTCTTCCACGCCGTACTGCACCAAAGGCTTATTCACCACCGGTAGCATTTCTTTCGGCATGGACTTGGTGGCTGGCAAAAAACGGGTACCGTAGCCCGCTACCGGGAAAAGACATTTCTTCATAGTATCGACCCCACAATTACACTCTTATTGGCTGCGCCCGTATATGTCCTCAAAGCGCACGATGTCGTCTTCACCCAGATAACTGCCTGTCTGCACTTCGATCAATTCCAGCGGAATAACACCGGGATTGCTAAGTCGGTGCTTGGTGCCAAGCGGTATATAAGTAGACTGATCTTCAGACAGTATAGTCGTTTCTTCCCCACAGACTACTTCGGCAGTTCCTTTTACAACAATCCAGTGCTCCGCTCGATGGTGGTGCATCTGCAAAGACAGGCGCTGCCCGGGTTTGACGATAATACGCTTAACCTGAAACTGCTCACCAATCACCAGCGATTCGTAGCTGCCCCAGGGGCGATAAACCCGATGCTGGTGGCGCGCCTCGTCGCGGCCGCTGAGCTGCAATTTTTTGACGATGGCTTTTACGTCTTGGACACGGGACTTGTCCGCAACCATCACCGCATCCGGTGTCTCAACAACAATCAGATTGCTCACACCCACCGCCGCCAGCAGGCGATCCTGGCTACGCAGATAACTGTTATTCACGTCTTCGAGCAGCACGTCACCGTATACGTGATTGTTTTCCGCGTCTTTTTCTGCGATTTCCCACAATGCCGACCAGGAACCGACATCACTCCAGCCGCAGTCCATAGCTACCATAACGGCCAGATCTGTGTGTTCCATGACTGCGTAGTCGATGGAATCACTGGGGCATTCAGCGAAAGCCTGCGCGTCGGGGCGAATAAAATCCAGATCGCTCTGCACAGCCGCCATCGCCGCCTCACAGGCACTCAACATCGCCGGATTATGGCGCTTTAACTCTCCCAGATAGGCCTTAGCAGAAAACAGGAACATCCCGCTGTTCCAGCAGAACTCGCCGCTCTCTAGATAGCCCTGCGCCGTGTCGCTGTCGGGCTTTTCAACAAACTGAGCCAGCTCATAGACGCCTTCGGCAAGCCCGGAGCCGCGCTTGAGATAGCCATAACCGGTTTCCGCTGCAGTGGGCACAATGCCAAAGGTGACCAGTTTGCCGGCTTCTGCATAAGGTAAACCCGCGACAACCGCTGCGCGAAAAGCCTGGTCGTCGCGAATCACGTGGTCGGCCGGCAAAACCAGCAACAGCGCTTGCTCGTCAGTTTTCATCGCTTCAATGGCCGCGAGGGCGACGGCCGGAGCAGTATTTCTGCCCTCGGGTTCCAGCAGGATGGAGGATGTTTCCTGCTTGAGGGCCCGAAACTGCTCGGCGACTAAAAAACGGTGTTCCTCATTGCAGACCACCAGCGGCGCCGACAGGTCTTCCAAGCCCTGCAGCCGCTTGACGGTCTCCTGGAGCATGCTCAGTTCGTGGGTGAGGGGTAAAAACTGCTTCGGGTAGCTTTCTCGCGACACCGGCCACAATCGGCTGCCGACGCCGCCGGACAAAAGCACGGGTACTAACATCAAGGATTCCTACTATTGTTATGAGGCGCTCCGCTCCCGACGCTGTTCCACAACAGACGGCTTGGCGGCAAGACGTCTATTGTCGCGGCCCACAGCGCGATAGTCAAAACCTGCCCGCCCCAGGTAGGCCGGGTCATACTGATTGCGCCCGTCAACAATCAATGTGCCGCGCATAGCCAGCTTCAAGGCCCTGAAGTCAGGTTGTCGAAAACGCTTCCACTCCGTCACCAGCACCAAGGCATCTGCGGCAAGCACCGCATCATACTGTTCAGCCACGCAGCTCAGACGCTCAGCGGCCGGGTGAGATCGAAAATGCGCGACAGTATTGGCCGCCGCTATGGGGTCGTAGGCCTGGACCGTGGCCCCAGCCGTCAGCAGGCTTTCAATCAGCGTCAGGGAGGGGGCTTCGCGAATGTCATCTGTGCCCGGCTTAAACGCCAACCCCCACAGCGCGATGGTGCGACCGGCCAAGACACCCTCGAAGTAGTCTTCAAGCTTGTTATAGAGGCAATGCTTCTGCTGTGTATTACGCGCGTCCACCGCCTTGAGAATGGCCATATCCAGTGAGCGTTCACGGCCCGTCGCGATCAGCGCCCTCACATCTTTGGGGAAACACGAGCCGCCATAGCCGGCCCCGGGATACAGAAAGGCGGTACCAATGCGCTGATCCGCCCCCATCCCCAGGCGGACCTGCTCGACATCCACCTCGCAGGACTCACACAAGGCGGCAATCTCATTCATAAATGAAATCCGTGCCGCCAGCATCGCATTGGCAGCATACTTGGTCATCTCCGCCTCGCGACGGCCCATCACCATCACCCGATCATTGCGACGCAGATACGGTGCGTACAACATACTCATCATTTCCCGCGCCCGAGCCGACTCGGTGCCCACAACAATACGATCAGGCGTCATAAAATCAGTGACGGCCGTGCCCTCCTTTAGAAACTCCGGGTTGCTGACCACATCCACGTCAATGGCCATGCCCCGGCGAGTCAACTGAGCGCGGATGATCGCCTCAACCTCATCGCCTGTACCTACGGGAACTGTCGACTTGGTAATAACCACCGCTGACTCATTCAGCGAACGTCCCAAACTGTTCGCCACAGCGTAGACCGCCGACAGATCGCAGCTGCCATTCGCGCGCATCGGCGTACCCACAGCGATAAAGATATATTCAGCGCCCTCAACAGCCTCGGCAATGGAGGTGCTGAAATGTAATAGCCCAGCCTGACGCGCCGAGGCCATGACACCATCGAGTCCAGGCTCATAGATGGGTAGTTCACCAGCGCGCAGACGCGCCACTTTGTCGACATCCTGATCGACGCACACCACCCGGTTACCCATCTCAGTTAAACAGGCCCCGGTTACCAAACCCACATAGCCACTGCCAATCACTACAATTTTCATTTACGCGCTCCAAGCAACTCGTCGCGCCATGAATACGGCACCGCCATGACGGCTTGATGTCATTGCCATGACAGCAATTTGACAATTCCAGTGTTGACAGCGAACACGCTGACCGGCTCAACAGCTCTGTGCTACCATTCGGCAAATTTTTTGGAAGCAGTACCTGCCGATGTCTTTAATTCACCAGAATTCTTTTACAAAAGAAGAGCTTATTGCCTGCGGCAAGGGCGACTTGTTTGGCCCGGGAAACCCTAAGCTACCGACAGACAATATGCTGATGGTGGACCGCATTACGCACATCCACCACGAACATGGGGAGCACGGCAAAGGCCAGGTCATTGCCGAACTCGATATCCGTCCTGACCTCTGGTTTTTCGATTGCCATTTTGTCGGCGACCCGGTCATGCCCGGCTGCCTCGGGCTGGACGCCATGTGGCAGCTAGTCGGTTTTTTTCTGGGCTGGAAGGGCAATAAAGGCAAAGGCCGGGCACTAGGCGCCGGTGAGATTAAATTTACTGGTCAAATCTTGCCGGATGCAAAACTGGTTCGCTACCAGCTCGATTTCAAACGCGTCATTGAACGCAAACTGGTCATGGGCATTGCTGACGGCCAGGTGTCAGTCGACGGTGAGGTAATTTATACGGCCAACGACCTCCGCGTTGGGCTGTTCCAAAATGACGGCAAGGGACTGGGTTGAACTGCACCCGATTACAAGCAAACTGAATTGCAATGAGGACAACATGAAACGCGTCGTGATAACCGGTATGGGTGTCGTGTCACCCTTGGGCAACAACCTCACGGAAGCTCTGGCATCGCTGCAGCAAGGCAAGTCTGGAATCAGCACCAACGAAACCTACAAAGAGATGGGTTTTCGCAGTCATGTATCGGGTAGCATTTCCATTGACACCAGTGAGCTGATCGACCGCAAGCAGCGCCGCTTTATGGGCGACGCTGCGGCCTGGGCCTACATTGCCATGCAGGAAGCCATTGCTGATGCAGGACTGGAAGAGAGCGATGTTTCCAACGAGCGCAGCGGCATCATTGCCGGCTCCGGCGGCGCGTCCTCGGCCAACCTGGTCGAGTCCGCAGATATCCTTCGCGAAAAAGGCGTCAAACGCATTGGGCCATACCGCGTCACCCAAACCATGGGCAGTACGGTGTCAGCCTGCCTGGCCACACCGTTCAAGATCAAGGGTGTGAACTATTCAATTTCGTCTGCCTGCGCTACCAGTGCCCACTGTATAGGCAATGCGATGGAACTGATTCAGCTCGGCAAGCAGGACGTGGTGTTTGCCGGCGGCGGCGAAGAAGAGCACTGGAGCCTGAGCTGCCTGTTTGATGCCATGGGCGCACTGTCCACTAAGTACAATGACACTCCGGACAAAGCCTCCCGCCCCTATGACGCCAACCGCGATGGTTTTGTTATAGCCGGCGGCGCCGGTATGGTTGTGATGGAAGAGCTCGAACACGCCAAAGCGCGAGGCGCCAAAATTTACGGTGAAATTGTCGGCTACGGCGCGACCTCAGACGGCTACGACATGGTGGCACCGAGCGGTGAAGGAGCCGTGCGCTGTATGCGCCAGGCCCTGAACGGCGTCGAGGGCAAGGTTGATTACATCAACTCTCACGGTACATCGACACCCGCCGGTGACATTCAAGAACTCAAAGCCATGAAAACGGTCTTTGAAGGCGGAGAATACCCGCTGATCGGCTCAACCAAATCATTAGCCGGACACAGTCTGGGAGCAACCGGCGTGCACGAAGCGATTTACTCGCTGTTGATGATGCAAAACGATTTTGTGGCCGCTTCAGCCAATATCGAAACCCTCGACCCCGAGGCTGATGGCATGCCCATCGTGCACGCACGCAAAGACGGCATTAAATTGAACACTATCATGTCCAACAGCTTCGGCTTTGGTGGCACCAACGCCACTCTGGTCTTTCAACGCTACGAGGACTGAGGGCTCAAACGACGCATCGCCTGAACTGCAAGCGTTTGGGCGAGTCCCTACTCTCGCCGGGACAATCAGTTCAGCAGGTCAGCAAAGGGCAGCACGTCAACAGTATCTCCCTTTTTTAAGGTATTACCTGCCGGCACCACGGCCAGTGCATTGGCCCACACTGCCGAGGCAAGCACCCCGGAACTCTGGTTAGGGTGCAGTTCGGCAAACATACCACCGCCCGACGCCGAGACCCTTACGCGCAAGTACTCCTGCCGGCTACCCGCTTTCAGCCAGTCAAATCCCGCTGTTACCGGCCAAGGCTGGGACCTCAGGTTTGCGGCCCCCTGCATCTTCCTGATATAGGGTTTAACAAGAATCAGGAAGGTGACAAATCCGGACGAAGGGTTACCGGGCAGACCAAAAAAAGCGGCCTCGCCGATGCGGCCGTAGGCAAGAGGTTTACCCGGCTTGATGGCCAGCTTCCAGAGTTTGAGCTCACCCAGCACTTCAACCTGTGCCTTGACGTGATCTTCTTCGCCAGCAGACACACCGCCTGTCGACAGGATCAGATCACAATGCTGCGCAGCATCCGCGAGTGCCCGACGCGTTGCGTCCGCCGTGTCTTCGACAATGCCGCAATCGCGAACTTCACAGCCCGCTGCCACCAGCAGCGCCGTTAACATTGCCCGGTTTGAATTATAGATCTGCCCTTCCGGCAAGGGTTGCCCCGGCTCTACCAGCTCATCTCCGGTCGATAGCAGCGCTACCCGAGGCTTTCGGCTAACCGCTACCTCGGCCAAACCCAGCGAGGCCAGCAGGCCGACTTCCGCCGCCCCCAAACGCTCGCCCCCCCTAAACTGGGTGCTACCACAGGCGATGTCCTGACCTCGCGGGCGAATATGCTGACCAAGGCGCGGCGCCTCGTTGATTCGAATGCCGCCATCGAGAACTTCACAGTCCTCCTGCATGACCACGGTATCCGCGCCAGCCGGAATGGGTGCACCGGTAAAAATTCGCGCTGCACTGCCAGGTGCCAACGGCCGTGACAATGAACCGGCGGGAATGCGCTGGCTGATCGGAATAATGCTTTGCCCTGCATCGGCATGGCGAATGGCGTAGCCATCCATCGCCGAATTATCCAGAGGAGGCACATCGATCTGGGCCACCACTTCCTGACGCAAAATCCGACCGCAGAGCTGACCAAGCTCGCAGTGTTCGCTGGGCAACAGCCGGGCATCGGCGAGCAGTTCGGCGAGTGCGTGTTCGACCGAGATCAGGGCCATACTTAGTGCCCGCTGCGCTTTCGGGTATTAAGCACACCCACAAAATTGCAGGGTTTGTGAGTGCTTGTAAGCTGCTCGCGGATGATCCCGTTCCAGGCTGTTTTGCAGGCGCCGGTCGAGCCGGGCACGCAAAAGATCACGGTATTGTTAGCCAGCCCCGCCAGCGCCCGCGACTGGATTGTGGAAGAACCAATCTCGGCAAAGGACAATTGCCGGAAAAGCTCACCAAAACCATCAATACTTTTATCAAACAGTACCGATACTGCCTCCGGCGTGGAGTCGCGCCCGGAAAAGCCCGTCCCCCCGGTTACCAATACGGCATCAACATCATCGCGCGCAATCCACTGCGAAATAACCGCCCGCATCTGGTAAACGTCATCTTTTACAATCTCTTTCGCGACCACGCTGTGCCCTTCTGCCTGTGCTGCATCGCGCAGAAAATGCCCGGAACTGTCGTTAGTCTCGTCGCGCGTGTCAGACACTGTCAATACTGCAACATGCAGTGGAATACGCTCAGCGGAAGCACTCATTTTTGTTTTCCTTCACATAACTGTTTAATCGGCTGGGGCAGGTAGGCCCGCCAGGGCAGTTGCTTGATACCAAAGTGATGCAGGATTTTTTCACAGCGCAGCACGGGCACAGCCGGCTCAATGCGAAGACCGGATTCCTGCACCGCCAGCGTCGTTTTCCCTTTACTCAAATTCAGGTGCTGCGAGGCGAAAGCAAACATCACTTCCGTGAATTCGTAGGCACTGGTTTGGCCCGAGCTATTGTAGTGATAGATACCCCAGTTCTGGGCGTCACTGGCAATCTGATCAATCAGCGCAGAGATAACCCGCGACAAATCACTGACGTGGGTCGGGCACGTTTTCAGAATGGAATTCAATGAAATTTCGCCGCCCGCGACGAGGCGCTGGAATGCATTCGTAAAGAAATTATCACCCTGCTCGCTAAACAGCGGCCCGGTTCGCAGCACGAGGTGCTTTTCGATATGCCCTTCCAGCAGGTGTTCAATAGCGCAAAGGCGGCCACCGGCGACACTGCCCGGTTGTATTTTCTCCGTCTCGCGGTGATTCAATGGCGCCTCATCACCGTCGAAAACACGGCCATCACTGACAAACAAGATCGGACAACTGGCCTTTTCCACCAGATCAACCAAATGGTGCCGAGCCTCTCCGCTGATAGCGAGCTCATTAGCAGTTTGCAGCGCCGTCACGGTAGCAATATCGACGACGACGCTACCCGAAAGGTCAGCGGGGGCAAGCGCCGATATCTGGGCGGGGGTAATTTCACGAAAATCGCGTCCGCGCATTTCAAACCATTGGCCTAAGGCGTGGCTAAGTGGCGAGGGCGTGGCGACGAGCAATACTTTCAATGTGCAAGCACCCGTATCTGGAACAGCAATTCAGGAATATCGGCTATTGTAGGCGGGCGCGTCGAGAACTGCGATACCTAAGCGCAGAATCGGGCAAAGCAAACCTTTATTAGGGCATCTGCAATAGCTCTATCAGCAGCGGGTCGTCGGCGCGCTCGAGATAGGCAAAGATCGTATCTTCGGACCAGCGTTTATACCAGATAGGCTGGTAACCCAACGCTGCCAGTTTCTCAATCCATTGATCGGCATCGTCAACACGAAAACGCAAATGCTGCATACCTTCGCGCTGGCTTTCAATAAATTCCCGGTGGGGACTTTCCCCGGAAACCCACTGAATTAACTCAATCTCGACGTCACCACTGCGACCAAAGGCAAGTTTCAGCGTGCAGCTCGCCTCGCGTCCTCGGTATTGGGCCGCAGGAACTTCGGCCTCCATACGGCTGAAAGGGCCAAAAAGCGCGTCGTATCGTGCTACTGCAGCGTCGATATCCTTTACAACAAAGCCGACTTGATCAATTGGCGGCAAGCCCAGCTCTGCCAGCGATTGCTCGCTCATACGTTACTCCTGAAGCGGTTGAATGGTGTTTTTAGCAAACTGCTCCATCGCCCGATACTTTTCATCCAGGGTGGACTTCGCACCCAGGCTGAACATAAAAGGCGCGCTGCAGCCAGAGGTCATGCCCGCATCCCGCAAGCGCCGGAGGGTGTCTACGTTAACCGGGCGGGTCAGACCAACAACCGTTTCGAAGGGTAGATGATCGCGTCCGGCGGCTTTGCGCAGGTGCAGCAGGCGAGACATGATCTCAGGCACATCATCAGGGTCAGACCCATTGCCAATCCATCCGTCTGCGGTTTGTGCGGTTCGGCGAAGTGCGGGCTTGCTGACCCCGCCCAAATAGATTGGCACTGGCCGGGAAGGTGCGGGCAATACCCTGCAGGCCTCGAACTGAAATTCATTTCCCCGATGCGAAACCATGTCGCCTGTCCAGATCTTGCGGGCGATTTCAATGCACTCATCTAGCCGCTTGCCCCTACGGCTGAAGTCCACACCATAGACATCAAACTCTTCTTTCATCCAGCCGGAGCCAGCCCCCAGAATCACGCGGTTATCGCTCATCACCGCCAGTGTGCCAGTCGCCTTGGCCACTTCAACCGGATTGCGCAGGGGAAGCACGTAGACTGACACCGACAATTTAATTCGATGGGTCACGGCAGCGATCATGCCCAATGTGACCCAACAGTCGGGATAGGGAGACGCATCAGTCATAGGCGGCTTGCCATCGGCTGAGTAGGGATAAACCGTGTCCACCACTTCTGGGTAGACCGCATGGTCGCCCAGCATGACGCCCTCGAACCCCACTTCCTCTGCAAATCGCGCCACCGGGAGCAACTGATCCGGTTCGATCCAGTGCAGCATCTGCCAGAATTTCATAGCCACCCCCACATAATTAATACAGCCATATTATTGCAGATGGGAAAATTCGCAATCGCTAACGGTCCAGCCCACTAAACCGAGACGAAGGGGGTTCAGTGAGCTGCGTAGGTTTCTCGCAGGTATTCGATGATATCTGCTGACTCAAACATGGCGACCCCCGTGTTGGGATCCTCAATATAGGGCGACATCACCTTGCCCGCGCGCTGTTTCAAAGCCTGCCGACTGGCGCTTTCGTGTCCCATTTCCGGCCACAGACGGTCACGCACTCGAGTCAAGGCAAAGTCCTGCCACTGAGCCTTGCCAATATTGTGAGCGATAAAGGGGATTTCCAGCTCGCACAGGCATTCACGCACCAGACGCGCGTAGGGGCTGGATTCAAAGTGCCATAACTCAATGGGCTTCTCGGCGGGTACAGACTTGCGGGCAAACATTCCTTTCGTGGCTCTCAGACCCGAGGCCACCATCGAAGAGGGCGTATCAAGCAATTTGATGCGCCAGTGCGCAGGCGGGTTACGGCCGCCGTATGCATTATAGAGATATTCGATGATATCCGCCGATTCATAGAGCTGCATACCGCTGTTGGGGTCGTCCAAAAAGGGAAACTGCGCCTTGCCACCCAGGCGCACGACTTCGGGCCGGTAGCGCTCACCGCCCTTGGGGCACGGATAGATAAGTGCATCAATCTCCAGCTCGGTAAGCACCTCACGCACCAAACGGCAGTAGGGACAGTTTTCCATCTCATAGAGTTTAAGCGGCAGCACTGGCTGACTCGCAGCAGGCCGACTCAAGGTGCCACGCCAGAGCGCAGCAGACGACGCCGCCAGCGAGCTGGCGAGATTGATCAAGCTCATATGGTCACCCATTTACGCAATGTGCCCACATCATAGGCTGAATTGCAGCGGTATTGAACTTGCTAAATTCGGCCCCATCTAAGCAATGTCTGGTATCGCCGGCCAAACCACCGGCTTAGCTACTGCCTATAAGAAACGTGAATCAGCAAGCGACTGCAGAATTTCAGATTGAACCGGCCCGGCCACCGCCTGCTGTGGGTATGCATTTGTTTTCACGCAAGCACTCACAGGAGGAACCATGTTGGAAGTCAGCCAGCTTACACGCCGCTACGGCGATTTTGTGGCGGTTAACAATGTAAGCTTTTCAATAAAGCCCGGCGAAATTGTCGGGCTGCTCGGCCATAACGGCGCGGGTAAAACCACCACCATGAAAATGCTCAGCGGCTTTCTTGAGCCTAGCGCTGGCCGCGTGCAAATGGGCGAATACAACCTGGCGCAAGAACCCCGGGAAATTCAGCGCCAACTGGGCTATCTATCAGAAAATCTACCAATCTACCCGGACATGTCCGTCGCCGATTACCTCGATTACGCCGCTGAACTCAAGCAACTGCGTGGCAATCATAAGTTCGCGGAAATCCGTCGCGTCGTCCACGCCACAGACATTGCCGACAAATTGCTCGCAGGGATCCATACGCTATCGCGGGGCTACCGGCAGCGCGTTGGTGTGGCTCAGGCGCTGCTGGGCAAACCCAGCCTGGTGATTCTGGATGAACCGACCAATGGACTGGACCCCACCCAGACTGAGCATATGCGTTCATTGATACGCGAACTTTCTGCCCACGCCACCGTTATTCTTTCCACACACATCATGCAGGAGGTTGACGCGCTCTGTGAACGCGTGCTGATACTAAGCCGCGGCGAGCTGAAAGTTGACGAACAATTAAGCGACCTTCGCCATGGCAATCAGATACTGCTGTCCACCTCCGCGAATATAAACACACTACAAAAGTTGCTAGAACAACTGCCCCATATTGACCGCCTCGAAAGGCTTGGCATCGACGGCGAACAAAGGCGCTACCGCATTCACCTGAAACAGACCGAACCACTGCACAAACACTGCGCAGCAATAGCCAGCGCGGTCATCAATAGTGGCGCCTTGGTTTATCAACTGCAGACAGAGAGCCGCGACCTCGAAAGTTTGTTCCGCGATGTCAGTGATTCTCACGCAATCAATCAGGAGGCCGCGACAGAGAAGGAGACCGACCATGCAGCCTGATACGAGCTACGCCAACGTGCGGCGAATCGCACAGAAAGAAATCACCCTGTTTTTTGCCTCCCCGACAGCCTACCTGTTTCTGGGAACGTTTGCCGCAGTCACACTCTTTGTATTCTTTTGGGGAGAATCATTTTTCGCGCGAAATATCGCTGATGTCAGACCGCTGTTCGAGTGGATGCCGCTGCTGCTAATTTTCCTCGCGAGCACACTCACCATGCGATTGTGGAGCGAGGAACGCCGCAACGGTACTCTGGAACATGTACTCACTCAAGCCATCCCTCTGTGGCACTTTGTGGCCGGGAAATTCCTAGGCTGCCTGACACTACTTGCAATTGCACTGCTGATCACGCTGCCACTCCCGATTACCGTGTCACTGCTGGCCAATCTTGACTGGGGGCCTGTTCTTGCAGGCTATCTGGCCACTTTCCTGCTCGGGGCCACCTATCTGAGTGTGGGCCTGTTTGTATCGGCGCGCAGCGACAACCAGATCGTAAGCCTCATATCAGCGACCGCACTCTGCACTGCGCTTTACCTGCTTGGCAACCCCCTCATTACCGACTTTGTTGGACAAAAGATGGGAGATTGGCTGCGGCTACTGGGCACCGGCTCGCGTTTCGATTCTATTACACGTGGGGTTATCGACCTGCGTGATCTCTACTACTATCTGAGCCTGATAGCGACCTTTCTCATACTCAACACCTACACCCTGGAGCGCGACCGCTGGGCTCACGGCGCTAAATACAACAGGCACCGGCGCTGGCGGCAACTCACTGCGCTGGCCGCAGCCAATGTCCTTGTTGCAAACCTATGGCTCGGTCAACTGCCGCTGCGCATTGATGTTACTCAAGGCCAGCAATACTCGCTCTCCGACGCGACCAAAGGCTATCTGGCACAACTGCAAGAACCGTTGGTCATGCGCGGCTATTTCAGTGCTAAAACCCACCCCTTGCTGGCACCGCTGGTACCTCAGCTGAAGGATATACTACGGGAATACGCCGTTCTCGGCGGCGATAAAGTGCGCGTGGAATTCATAGACCCGGCAGCCAGTCCCGAGCACGAGGAAGAAGCCAATCAGCGCTTTGGAATTCAGCCGACCCCTTTTCAGGTCGCAGAGCGCTACCAGGCATCCATAGTCAGCTCCTATTTCAACGTGCTTGTCCAGTACGGCGACGAATATGAAGTCCTTGGATTTCGCGATTTGATTGAATTGCGTGCAAGCTCTGAGTCGGATCTGGATGTACAGCTGCGCAACCCGGAGCACGACCTGACACGCGCGGTGCGAAAGGTATTACACAGCTACCAGACTAGCGGCAATCTCTTTGCCACGGTAAAACGTCCTCTCTCGTTTACCGCGTACATCTCTGCTCCGGCACAACTGCCCGAGCAGCTTGCCGACTACCGGGCAACCCTTGAGGCGGTTATCGAGGAGATTCAGTCTGAAGCAGGCGAACAACTGAGCTATCAGTTCATCGATCCTGAACGAGAGCGCCTGGAAGACCAGCTCGCTGAAGATTTTGGCTTCCAACCTATGGCAACCAGCCTATTCAGCGACGAACACTTCTATTTTTACATGCTCCTTTCCGGCGACGACCAGCACGTACAAATCCCCCTAGGTGACCTGAGCGAAGAGCAGCTAAGACGCAATCTCGACGCCGGCATAAAACGCTTTGCCGATGGGTTCACCAAAACCGTCGCGCTTGCCATGCCTGAAACGAGCCCCCAATACGGCCGTTTCAGCAGCCCACCTTTCAGCCAACTGGAAAGCGCATTGGCAGAGGAGCTGCACGTTAAGCGAGAGGACCTCAGCGACGGCAGCATATCGGGTGACGCCGACCTCCTGTTTCTGGCAGCACCAGAACAGCTCGATGAAAAGGCCGTTTTCGCTCTCGACCAATTTCTGATGAAAGGCGGCACGGTCGTAATCGCCACCTCACCCTTTCAGTCAGAGCTTGGCGGTCAAGGACTCGGCATCCACAGCCACATTAGCGGGCTGGAAGAGTGGCTGGCTCATCACGGCCTGAGCATAGGCAAACAGCTGGTGATGGATCCGCAAAATGCCGCCCTGCCGGTTCCGGTGACACGCAGCATAGGTGGGTTTCAGATGCAGGAGCTGCGCATGCTCGACTACCCCTACTTTATTGACGTTCGGGGGCCCGGCCTAAACAAGCAGCACCCCATCACCGCTGACCTGCCCCAGCTCACCTTCCCCTGGGCATCCCCCATTGAGCTGGAATTGGCAGAGAGCAGCACCGTCAAAAGCACAGAGCTTCTGCGTAGTTCCGGTTCCTCCTGGCTTTCAACTTCAATGGATGTCATGCCGCGCATTAGCGAGAACGGCGAGAGTGCCTTTCAACCGGAAGGCACCCAAAGTAGCGAACTGCTTGGTGTTGCGTTAAGCGGCCGATTCACCTCTTTCTTCAAGGACAAGGGGTCACCCTTATTGAATCGGGAAAGCAACGACGATCAGGGTCAAACCAACGACAGCGAGCAGGAAACAGAAACCGAGGCAGTATTTTCCAGCGTTATTGAACACTCGCCGGAGTCAGCCCGCATCGTTGTATTTAGTTCCAACGAGTTTTTAACAGACCAAGCCATACAACTGGCCAGCAGTGCAGCGCGCAGCGAATATCTTGCTTCATTGCAGCTTGCTGCCAACACCGTTGACTGGGCGCTGGACGAGACCGGCCTGTTAAATATTCGCGGTCGCGGGCACTTCAACAGGACGCTGCCACCCATGGACACCAGCACACAACAACTCGTGGAATACCTCAACTACGGATTGGCGGCACTCGCCCTACTTGCGGTTGCGTTCATCCAGCGAGCACGCCGACTTTCCCGAGAACGCGTCTATCAAACCATGATTTTGCAATAACATGACTTTGCAAGAAGGAGTCGCCATGAAAAAATATCTGCCCTGGCTGGCTGCTGCACTGATTCTGCAGGCAGTAGTTGCCGTCGCGCTGCTCTGGCACAACGGACAAACAGCAGAAGCCGATAGCACCACACTGCTTGCCGCAGAGGCAAGCCCCGACACTATTATTGTTGTCGGTTCAGACACCAACACCAGGCTGGAATTGCAGGGGCAAAAATGGGTTTTGCCCGACCTGCACGGCCTTCCCGCAAGCCCCAACAAAGTCTCGACAGTCCTCGACAAATTACGCGCTGTCACCAGCGGCTGGCCAGTCACAACAACGAAAGCCAGCCACCAACGTTTTGAAGTCAGCGAAACAAATTTTCAGCGCCGCATTAAGCTCGAACAGAGCGGTAAAGGCCTGGCCGATTTTTACCTTGGCACGTCTCCCGGACTGCGCAAGGTACACCTTCGGCACAAAGAGGCCGATGCAGTCTATAGCGTAGCGTTAGCCACCTATGACTTCCCATTACAGGCCGAAGACTGGCTCGACAAGACACTGCTGCAAGCCCCGGGGGCGCAAAAAATGTCCGGAGGAGATTTCACGTTGATCAATAACGGAGACAGCTGGGCCTTTAAATCGCCCGAGGGTGCGTCCGCTGACAGTAACAAAGCGGCGGCGCTTGCCCGTGCGTTTACCACCCTGCACGTATTGGGTCTGAGCGAGCCCCCTGCGTCCGACCCTACCGTGAAACTCACTGTCGAAGATGGCAATGAAAGCTGGGAGTTTAGCCTCTGGCAGGAAGAGGACGAGTATCTGATTCAACGTAGCGACATCGCTCACACCTTTACGCTAAGCCAGCACACCTTTGACAGGCTAAGCGAAGCCAATGCGCAATCGCTGACGGCGGCTGAAGCCAGCGCAAACCCCGCGCCGCAGGAAACCGAGATACCTTCAGGCGAAACACCCCGTGACGAGGCCCCCTCTACGTAAGCACTTCAGGTGCTCGCATAAAAAAGCCCAGCGATTGCTGGGCTTTAGGTAATAACCGATAACTAAAACGTTACAAACTGCCTAAAGTCGTGCCTAAAACGGTATATCATCGTCGAAGTCATCAAAACCGCCCGCTGGTGCCTGCTGGCTGGGGTTGCCCTGAGGCTGATTTTGAGGAGGCTGATTTTGCTGGGGCGGCGGCGCCGATTGTTGACGCTGCGGCGCCTGGTTGTAGTCCGACTGCCCCCCGGCCATTCCACCACCACCGCGGCTGTCCAGCATCTGCATTTCAGAGGCGACGATTTCAGTGGTGTAGCGATCCTGCCCGTCCTGCCCCTGCCACTTACGGGTACGGAGCGAGCCTTCAACATAGACTTTGGAGCCTTTTTTCAGGTACTCGCCGGCAATCTCTGCGAGACGATTAAAAAACACGACCCGGTGCCACTCGGTTCGCTCCTGCTGCTGACCGGTGTTTTTGTCCTTCCAGGTTTCGCTGGTTGCGACCGTGATATTGGTGACAGCACCACCAGACGGCATATAGCGCGTTTCCGGGTCCTGCCCCAGATTGCCGACCAGTATGACCTTGTTGATTCCCCGCGCCATGAAACACTCCCTAATAATATGCGATGACCGCCTAAGCACGGCCCCGAAATGTCTGATTCCAATAGCCCACTATAACCAAATTCACCGCCACCCACTAGCCGCGAACGGTCAGCTAGGCAGAGATCAGATCGTCTAGCTGGTGCCGGTCAAACTCGGCCGCCACCTTCAGGTAGACCACCGGCTCACCCTTGATCACAGTAATGTCCAGAACGTCGGGCCACTGCTTCAGCCGCTCCAGTATGCCTTGCCGCCGCAGTTCATCAGTGCCGATATCAATGGCCAGATTCGGGGAAAGTGTCGGCACCCGAATCTTCCAGCTGGCCAGCAGCCACACGACAGCAACCACAAGACAGAATAGAAAGACCGCAGACATGCCCCCCATTCCCAGAAGTACCCCACTGAGGGCACCGCCGGCAAAGGCACCTAAAAACTGAAAACTGGAATAGATCCCCATCGCGGTGCCGCGTCCACCCGGATATACCGTTTTACTGAGCAGAGAGGGCAGATTGGCTTCCAGCAGATTAAAAACTATAAAAAACAGCATCATCGCCACCAAGAACAGGTTCAGCGCCTGGCCGGCAAGCGCCATACCCAGCGATGCGACTCCCAGCAGCCCTACCGATATCAGCAGCATTTCTCGCACCCGGCCGTGGCGCTCTGCCTTGAGCATGACCGGCACCATGATGATAAAGGCCGCAAGCAGCATGGGCAGATAGACCTGCCAGTGCCGAGCCAGGGGCAGGCCCTGCGACTCTAGGTGCGTGGGCACGGCAACAAAAAGCGCCGTCAGCATTAGGTGGAGGCTAAAAACGCCGATATTCAGACGCATCAGGTCGGCGTCAGCCAGACAGCGGCCTATCAGGGTTGGCAGGGATCGCACTTCCGCATTACGGCTCAAGGAATGCGCACTGGGCACTACCGCCCACAGCAGTACAATACCGAGAATCGCCAAGGCCGCTGTCAGCCAGAAAAGCCCCGGCAGGCCTAAGCGAGCACTGACAATAGGACCGAGAATCAATGCCAATGCAAAGGACAAGCCGATACTTGCGCCGATACCGGCCATTGCCTTGCTGCGGTGCTGGTCTCGAGTGAGATCGGCCAAGAGCGCACTGAGGGTACTCGCAATAGCACCCGCCCCCTGCAGAAAACGCCCGGCAATCAGACCATAGATAGTCTCGGCATTTGCCGCCAGCACACTACCCAGCGCGAAGCACAGCAAGCCCATGAAAATCACGGGCTTACGGCCAATTCTGTCAGACAGCAAACCTAAGGGTATCTGCAACACGGCCTGACTCAGGCCGTAGATACCTACCGCCAGGCCGACCAACACCGCCGTACTGCCTGCGTAGCCTGGCGCATAGATAGCCAGCACAGGCAGGACCAGAAAAAGCCCCAGCATGCGGAATATATACAGCAGAGAAAGCGAGAAAACGGCGCGTTTCTCGACGCCGGTCATGTTATCCGGGCTAGTCAAAAAGATTCCTATACAGCGAGTTTAGCGAATAGCGGCGAGCACCTGGGTACTGCAAAGGCCAAATTTTAGCAGTTTGGCGGTCTAATTAGAAAGTAAACCTGCATTCGCTTTGCACCCGGGCGGGGCAAAACTTTATACTTGACCGGTTAACCAGAGAGCAAACAATGGATCGTATTCTAGTACGGGGTGCCCGCACCCATAATCTGAAAAATATCGACCTGGACATCCCACGCGACAAGCTCGTGGTCATTACCGGCCTGTCCGGGTCCGGCAAATCATCGTTGGCCTTCGACACCCTCTACGCCGAAGGACAGCGACGCTACGTCGAGTCGCTCTCCACCTACGCCCGCCAATTTCTATCCATGATGGAAAAGCCCGATGTGGATCACATTGAAGGGCTGTCACCGGCTATATCCATCGAGCAAAAATCGACATCTCACAACCCCCGCTCCACCGTCGGGACCATTACAGAAATCTACGATTACCTGCGCCTACTGTTTGCGCGGGTGGGTGAACCACGCTGCCCAACCCACGGGCAAGCACTGGAAGCCCAAACGATCAGCCAGATGGTTGACACAGTGCTGGCCATGGCCGAAGGCAGCAAGCTGATGCTGCTTGCACCAATGATCAGCAACCGAAAAGGTGAGCACCTGCACGTCTTTGAAAAGCTGCGGGGTGATGGATTTGTGCGAGTCCGCGTCAATGGCCTGGTCTGCGATCTGGACGATGTACCCAAACTCGACAAGAAGAAGAAACACACTATTGAGGTTGTGGTTGATCGCTTTAAGGTGCGCGACGATTAGCACTTGCGGCTGGCCGACTCGTTTGAAACCGCCCTGAATCTGACTGGCG
>JBFKDP010000019.1:0-24285 GCA_041619575.1 Litorivivens sp. | reverse complement strand
TCAGGATCTGCGGTTCACCTCTGCCTTTGAGGGCATGTTCAACATTATTGCGGGTGTTTACTACGGCTTTGAAGATCTGGCGATGGATAATACCTACCTGATCTTTCAGGACTTTCCTGATCCACGCGTGGTACTGGCCAAGCCCGATACCCTCGGTGATGCACCTTACCTGATTGATGTGGGGCAGGTGGTGCAGCGTATGGAAGTGGAAAAGGAAAGTGCCGCAGCCTATACGCAAATGCGATTCGATATCACTGCCAATTTTGGGGTGGACCTTGGTCTGCGCTACACCCGTGATACCAACACCATGCCCTACTTGAACCTGTCGCGCTACACCGATGAGGGTGAACCTGTCGGCACCTGGGTGCCTGGTAACCCTACGGGAATTGACAATGGTTGGGTTCGCCTGGATCCAGCGTCGGCACTAGCCATCTTGTCTAATCCCGCGACGCTGTCTGCCGCAACGGCGGGTGGCTACACTCACGGGCCGTTTACCACGGAATCTGCTCCAGAGCTGGAATCTACCGAGAAAGAGTGGACCGGAAAAATTGGGGTGGACTACCGCTTCAACGACGAGTGGATGGCCTACGCCAGCTACAGCAAAGGTTATCGTGCGGGCAGTTTTAATGGTGGCGTCTACTACGTTAGCCGCACCATCGATGGGGGTGCCTACGCTGCGCCGGAATATATCGACGCCTACGAAGTGGGTTTTAAGGCGGACCTGCTCGGCAACAGCATGCGGCTGAATGCTGCGGCTTTTTACTACGATTACACGGATCAGCAGTTTATCAATGTGGTTGGTATCTCCAACTTTCTGGAAAATGCCGGTGCCTCCAGCATCAAGGGTATTGAAGCGGAGTTCTGGGCGAGGGCAACAGAGCGCCTGACTCTACAGCTGGCAGTGGGTATGCTGGAAACCGAATTTTCCGAGCTCTCCCTGGCCAACACCGAAACACTGGACGACCCGGATGATCAGGTTGATCTGTCTGGCAACGAGTTGATTTCAGCGCCAAAACTGAATGCCAGTTTCTCCGTCGATTATGATTTGTTGCTAACAGATCACGGCTACTTGAGCGTTAATGCCAATGCGAGCTATCAGGATGACCAGTGGTACAGCGCCTACAACGGCCAGTATGGCTATGGCGAAGTCAAGCAGGATGCCTACTGGCTGGCGAATGGTCGGCTGGGCTGGTACGCCAACGATGGTGGTTACAGTGTTTCCCTGTGGGGCAAGAACCTGGCCGATGAGGAATACCACGTCTATGCACTTAATCTTCAGGCTAACTTTGGGTTTGATGAGTATATTGCTGGGCCGCCACGCAGCTATGGCTTCGAAGTGGCTTGGAATTTCTAGCGAGCTTTGACAGGCGTGCCCTGTGTAAATTTCAGGGCGCGATAGCGCTAGTCGCCTGCAGTGACAGCAGTTTGTTTGATGAGGTGCGAGAGCGATTCACGGCAACTGGTTAAACGAGGAGTGCAGCGATACGGTGATCTTTGTGGGGTGCTGTAGGAGCTTCCCGTTGCCCTGCCTGCATGCAAATGCGACTCGCTATAATGGGTCACCACAGCCTGCGGGAAACCATCGTCATCACGAGGAGCCCAGCGACGAGGTGATCCCACTGAGTAAGCAGAGCCTCGCAGATATCTCCTGAAACGCTGGGGCGAATGACTGCCTGCGGGTGGCTATGGTTCTTGCTAAGCCTCTGCTAACAGTTTCTCTACACCGCTTGGTCTACCCAGTAGTAAGACATCCGCCGGTCGGCAGGCAAAAATGCCATTGGTGACTACGCCGACAATATTATTGATGGCCTCTTCGGTTTTACGCGGTGTTGCAATCGTGAAATTGTAGACATCGAGAATAATATTGCCGTTATCGGTGACCGCACCTTCGCGGTAGACAGGATCCCCTCCCAGTTTCACCAGCTCGCGTGCGACATGACTGCGCGCCATGGGAAGGACTTCTATCGGAAGTGGAAACGCGCCCAGCTGATCAACCAGTTTGCTTTCATCTGCTATGCAGATAAAACGCTTGGCAACGGCTGCGACGATTTTTTCGCGTGTCAGTGCCGCGCCACCGCCTTTGATCAGTTCCAAGGCGTGATTGGACTCGTCGGCTCCATCCACATACACCGCCACGCTTTCAACGCTGTTCAGATCCTCCACGGGGATGCCATGCTTTCTCAGCCTCTCAGCGGAGGCTTCCGAACTGGCCACCGTCCCTTTAATGTCATCGCGAAAAGCTGCAAGCTGGTCGATAAAGCAGTTTGCAGTCGACCCGGTACCAATGCCGATGATTTCTCCGTCCAGTATCGCGCTTTTTACTTCGTCGATGGCGGCAGCGGCAACAGCCTGTTTGAGTTCGTCCTGGGTCATGGGGTGGGCCTGTGTGTAAAAGTGGGGGAGTATAGCAGAACGGTTTCGGTGTGGGAGGCTCTGGGCGGAAGACGCGAACACTGGCAGCTTACGCAGCATCGCGCGGCAAAGCCGCGCCTGCTTCTGCGTCGCCTGTCTCCCGTCCAGCGTCTCACACCAGTTGGGCCCCGCCCCAATTCACGATAGACTGCGCCCTTGTTCATCAACGCATTCAGGAAACTACCGTGCCAGAGCGCTATATCAAGAAAATTCTCGAAGCCAAAGTCTACGATGTGGCGATCGAGACACCGATTGACGAAGCGCGTCAGTTATCTGCGCGCATCGGCAATCGGGTGCTGCTCAAGCGCGAGGATTTGCAGCCGGTATTTTCGTTCAAGCTGCGCGGTGCCTACAACAAGATGGCGAGCCTGTCCGAAGAAGAGTTGGCTCGTGGAGTGGTTGCGGCCTCTGCGGGTAATCACGCTCAGGGCCTGGCGCTGGCAGCGGCCAAGTTAGGCGTCAAGGCCACGATCGTGATGCCACGTACCACACCTCAGATCAAGGTAGACGCGGTGCGCTCTCGCGGTGGCAAAGTCATCCTCCAAGGCGATGCCTACGATGAAGCCTCGGCCTATGCAAAAAAGCTGACGGCCGAGAAAGGTATGACCTATGTGCACCCCTACGATGACCCGGAGGTTATCGCGGGCCAGGGCACGATTGGGATGGAAATCCTGCGCCAGCACACGGGCCCTCTGGATGCGGTGTTCGTACCGGTCGGCGGTGGCGGTTTGGCGGCGGGCGTTGCCGCCTATATCAAATACGTACGCCCAGAAGTCAAAGTCATTGCAGTGGAGCCGGAAGATGCCGCCTGCCTGAAAGCAGCGCTTGAGGCAAACCGGCGCGTGACGCTGAAAGAAGTTGGGCTGTTTGCCGACGGCGTGGCGGTTGCCCAGATCGGAAAAGAAACCTTCCGTGTGCTGAAAAAGACTATAGACGGTGTGATGACGGCATCGACCGATGAAATCTGTGCGGCGATCAAGGATATTTTCGACGATACCCGCTCCATCGCTGAACCTGCAGGTGCACTGGCGTTGGCGGGATTGAAAAAGTATGTTGAGCAGAACAAATGTGAAGGCCAGACTCTACTTGCGATTGATAGTGGTGCGAATACCAACTTTGACCGCCTGCGCTATATCTCTGAGCGTACCGAGATCGGCGAGCGCCGCGAAGCGGTATTGAGTGTGCAAATTCCGGAGCGTCCGGGCAGCTTCAAGCAGTTTTGCGCTGCACTGGGCAAGCGCAATATCACCGAATTTAATTATCGTTACAGTGATAGCCGAGACGCGCAGATATTTGTTGGCGTTCAGATCTCGCCAGAAAATAATGACCGGGCAGACCTGGTTAACGAGCTCAAGGATCTGGGGTATCCGGTGTGGGATATGACCGATAACGAAATGGCCAAGCTCCATATTCGCTATATGGTCGGTGGGCACGCGCCGGATTCGGTAACCAATGAACGTTTGTATCGATTTGAATTTCCGGAGCGTCCCGGCGCGCTGATGAAATTTCTAAAAATGCTGCCCCAGCGCTGGAACATTTCCCTGTTTCACTACCGCAACCACGGCTCAGCCTACGGGCGCGTGCTGGTGGGTATGCAGATAGATGAAAGTGATCGCCGCAAGGTAGGCGAGTATCTTGACAAGCTGCATTACCCCTATCGGGATGAGACTGAAAATCCGGCGTATACGCAGTTCTTGAGTTGATTCGGGGGGGGGCAGACTTCGCGCTGCATCGCAGCACATCTTCTGTGTCTTCCGTCTAGTTTTTAACGCTTGACCCCGCGTCCGAACCAATACACGCCCCGATCCGTGGCAATTCCATCGAGCGGAATATCCCAGCTTTGCACGGGTAGTTGATTTACTCGCTGGCACTCGTGCGCCAGACCGATAAGCAACGGTCGATGTTGCCGTGGTCTTTGCTTGAGTTGCGCCAGGCTGCGATCGTAGAAGCCGCCACCCATGCCCAGCCGATTTCCACTGCGGTCGAAGCCCACCAATGGCAGGAGAATAATATCCAGTGCTTCTACGGGTCGTTGATTGCCTCGTCTATTTGACGGCTCGGGAATGCCGTAGCGGTTGCGCTGCAATGTCTGCCCCGGCCGATAGCGCCGAAAAAGCAGAGCTTGCCCATTCAGGCAGGGCAAATAGCATTGTCGATACTGGCGAGCCAATCGGCGCAGACTGGGGCGTGGCGAAATTTCACCATCGTTGGCGAGATAAAATGCGATATGCCGGGCGTTGGCGAATGCAGGTTGCTGGCGGAGCTGAACATCCAGGCGCAAAGAAGCTTCGCGCTGTTCTGCAGCGCCTAACTGGCGACGGCGCTCGCGTAATTGCTGTCTGAGGGTTTGCTTATCGAGATTGCTCATACCCTATTTTCGAAGCAAGCGGGGTATGCAGGCAAGGAGAAATTAAAACCCCGGGATACCGTTGGCTGCGTGACCCTTGAACCCAGAGGTTCAAGGTGGCGGTTTCCGAGATACATCAGGCTTCCCGTCTCGCGGACATGCACAACAGTATCAGCTGGAAACAGCCTAGTTTAAAAGCATCGGCTCAGGGATCTAGCAGTCTGACGCATATCCCAGGGAGTCCTCACAGTATAACACCGCGAGTAGGTGACCTATAGGGGCAAACCACTATTTGCAAAGGCTCAGGCAGCAGTTTTGCTGTTAATTTTTGACTTGATTTATCAGGCCTTCCGCCAGTAGTGCCTCTCGAAGCGCTTCGACGCGGTCACGGTTTACATTAAAGTCGTAGTAGCCGATACGGCCGGAAGAGCGCACATCAATACGGCCAGATTCGACATCCAGCAGCAGCTCCAGATCATCGGTATACCAGCCCCAGGGGCTGGTAATTTCAGCGTGCAAGTAGTTGGCGGTTCTATCGACCAACTGGGTGCGTTCCTGGCGAGCAACCACGGCCATTACGTTTTGCCAATTCGCTTCCAGAGGTGTCTTTAGTTGGAAGGGTGCGACTTTTTTCTCGGCATCACTGGCCAGGCTGTTGACGCAGCGCGGCCAGGCGGGGCAGGACGTAAGGCTGTTGTTGTCGATGCCGGTGCGGTGTTCTGTGAATTGGGCGCAGGCCGCAAGGGCGCTACAGGCAATGATGATGAGTATGCGGTTTAGCATAGATAGTCCCACTATTGAGTCATGGTGTGTATACGTAGTGGGTTTGAGTTTAGTTTATTTCCAGTTGTCGCAGGCGGTGGAGTGCTTCTTCCACCTTGTCGTTGACACGCTTGAGCGCATCATTCTGTGCCTTGTTGGCGCCGCTGTCTGCTTGGGAGCCACCTTGCAGGAGTTCGTAGGTGCTGTTGAGTGCTACCATCACGGCAATGCGCTCGAGCCCCACGATTTTGCCGCTGGAGCGTATATCGCGCATTTGTTTGTCGAGCGTGGCTGCAGCTTGATGCAGCCCTGCCTCCTGTCCCGGCGGGCAGGTAACCTGGTATTCCTTGTCCAGTATTCGGACGATAACGGTGTTCTGACTCATGATTCCTGCTCCAGGGCGCGCAGACGCTGAATCATGGATTCGACTTTATTGCGTGCCAGATTGGTTTTTTCCAGCAGAGACTCGCGTTCCTGTTGCCACGTTGCGGCGTTGGCTTTAAGCGCCTGGTTCTCGCGGTTGAGCTGCTCGCAGAGCTGAATCAATTCGTCGATTTTTTTCTCAACTGCTTTTACTGATATGTCTGCCATGTGTCCCGTCGCTCCCGCAAGCGTCGCTGCCGGCCTTGTTCGAGCCGATCGTATCATTAGTCGCTTAGTCTAGGGCTGCTGCTGTTGGTGGTCAATTGCGCAAATATACAGTAATTCAAGAACCTGCTGATCAGACTTCAGGAAAACCTAAGGATTGTGTCACGCTTTTTTCGCAATTCTGCCGGTGTACGGGTACCATTTGCCGGTTTTTCGCTGGCCTGAGAGCACCCAATGTCTGTTGAATTGCCCGATCATGACGATATCGCCAACCTCTTTGTCGAGCTGGGGGCCCTCTATCCGCCCTCGGAGCTGCACGGCTTTTTTGTGGGGCAACTGGTGCTCGGTGCTCGCCCCGATGATGACAATTTGCGCTCGCAGGTGGAACAGTTGCTGGATGTGGAGTCGATCTCCCCGGAGCAATGGTTGCCACTAAAGGCGCTCAATCAGACCGCTGCTACCCAGCTTGGCGGAGAGATTTCAGCCATGACACTGCTGATGCCCGATCTGGATATTGATCTCGGTCAGCGGGTTGCCGCGGTGGGAAGCTGGTGCCAGGGTTTTCTCACCGGTTTTGCGATGGCAGGGAAAGAGCGCCAGCAAAAAGACGGGCAGCAAAACTATACCGATACGGTTGCTGAGATTTTGTCTGATATTGCCGCCATTTCACAGGCGGGGCTGGACAGTGATGAGAGCGAGGAATCCGAGGCCTACTTCACTGAATTGGTGGGCTATCTGGAGATGGCTGTGGTCACCGTCTTTGTCGAGTGCTGCAGCCAACAAGCCTTAAAAGGCGACCATCCCGCGCCGAAACAACTTCACTAGACCTGCCGCTGCAAAAGTTTGATATTCTGCGGGTAGTGATCGCCGTGCGACACTCTTGAACTGGTGAGTGGTGTAGGAATAGATGAAGGTAAACAAGCAGGAATTTGCCCGTCGGCGCAGCAAGCTTATGGCGGCGATGGAGCCCAACAGTATCGCCATTGTGCCGGGCGAGCGTGAAAAAATTCGTAATCGCGATGCCGAATACCCCTTTCGACAGGACAGTGATTTTTATTACCTGACGGGCTTTGTTGAGCCTGAAGCGGTGCTGGTTCTGCTGCCGGGCCGCGAGCATGGGGAATACATTCTGTTTTGCCGTGAGCGCGACCCCACGATGGAGCTGTGGAATGGCTACCGCGAGGGGCCGGATGGTGCTTGTGCCAACTATGGCGCTGACGATGCCTTTCCGGTCAGCGATATTGATGAGATTCTGCCGGGCCTGATTGAGGGGCGAGAACGCGTCTATTACGCCATGGGCCGCCATCCGGAATTTGATCAGCAGGTGATGCAGTGGGTTAACGTGATTCGCTCCAAGGCGCGCAGCGGTGCCCATCCGCCCGGTGAGTTCCTAGACCTCGATCACTACCTGCATGACCTGCGCTTGTATAAAAGTGCCGCCGAACAGAGGGTGATGAAACGCGCCGGTGACATCTCTGCCGGCGCCCATGTGCGCGCTATGCAGTACTGCAAACCAGGCATTTACGAATACGAGCTTGAGGCCGAGATCCTGCATGAATTTGCCCGCAATGGTGCGCGATTTCCAGCCTACAGCAGTATTGTCGGCTCCGGGGCCAACGGCTGCATACTTCATTATGTCGATAACGCCAGTGCTATACGTGACGGCGATCTGGTGCTGATTGATGCCGGCTGTGAATACGAGTACTACGCCGCGGATATCACCCGAACCTTCCCCGCCAATGGGCGCTTTAGCCCTGAGCAGCGCGCACTCTACGATGTGGTGTTAAAAGCGCAGTATGCGGCGATTGAGGCCGTTCGCCCCGGCAATCACTGGAACCAGCCCCACGATGAAACCGTGCGGGTGATCACCGAAGGGCTGATGGAGTTGGGCCTGCTCAGGGGGGAGCTCGACCAACTGATTGCCGACGAAGCCTACCGCGACTTTTATATGCACCGAGCGGGACACTGGCTGGGGCTGGACGTGCACGACGTGGGTGATTACAAAGTTGGTGACGAATGGCGATTGCTGGAGCCGGGAATGGTGCTGACCGTTGAACCCGGTATCTATGTTTCTCCCGGCAATGACAAGGTTGAGGCGCGTTGGCGTGGAATCGGTATCCGTATCGAAGATGATGTGGTCGTGACCAAAGACGGTTGCCAGGTTCTGACCGCCGCTGTGCCAAAAGAGCCGGGTGCGATTGAGGCTCTGATGGCCATGCCCGAGGCCGCCAGCGCGTGAGCGACAAGTCGCCCTACTATGACATCGTCATTGCCGGTGGAGGTATGGTCGGTGCCAGTCTGGCTTTGGCAATCAGTCGCTACGGCGAGGGAAATCTGTCGGTATTGTTGGTGGAAAGTTTTCCTTTGCCGGAGGCGGGGTCCGCGCCCGTCTACCGCCCGAGCTTTGATGCGCGCTCCACGGCGCTGTCTTTTGGCAGTCGCCAGATTCTCGACAGCCTGGGGGTGTGGCCGGCGCTGGAACAACACCTTACTGCCATTAGCCGAATCCACGTATCCGACCGCGGCCATATCGGCAGCGCTTTAATGAGTGCCGACGAACAGGGCTGGGAGGCCCTGGGTTATGTAGTCGAAAACGCCTGGCTGGGTAATGTGTTGTTGGATGCCTTGCATGCCGCCCCGGGCATTACCTGCCTGTCCCCGGCCAGCGTGACACAGGTGAGTCGCGAAGGTGGTGTGGCCTGTCTGAGTGTGGACTCAAAAGCAGAAGAAGCGCCCGCGGACATTCAGTGTCGCCTGCTTGCCGTGGCCGATGGCGCGCAGTCGGGTTTGCGCACCGCACTGGGTATCCATGGCAAGGTGGTCGACTACGATCAGCAAGCGATCATTGCCAATGTCACGTTTGAAAAGCCCCACGATGGCATTGCCTACGAGCGTTTTACCGATCAGGGACCCCTGGCGCTGCTGCCTTTGTCTGACAGTGAACAGGGTGAGCCGCGTGCCGCGCTGGTTTGGACCTTGTCGGCACAAGATGGCGAGCAGATGCTGGAGGCTTCTGACGAAACATTTTTGGCGCAATTGCAAATGCGCTTTGGTTATCGTCAGGGGCGACTGTTGCGGGTCGGTGAGCGCGGCAGTTTCCCCTTGCAATTGGTTGAGGCTGAGGAACAAGTCCAGGCCAATGTGGTTGTGATGGGCAATGCGGCCCACTCATTGCATCCTGTTGCAGGTCAGGGCTTTAATCTGGCCTTGCGGGACGTGGCACGGTTGGCGCGCCAACTCTCTGAAACGCCCTCTGACAACCTGGGAGCGTTGGCGGCTTTGCAGCGCTACCTCCAGCAGCAGCAGCTTGATCAGCGCAGCACTGTGGAATTTTCCCACCAGCTCCCGGCACTGTTCGGGCGGCAAAATCCCATTTTCAGTCTGGGCAGAAATCTGGGGTTGCTGGCGCTTGACGTTATGCCGGCGGCCAAGGCCCGCTTTGTCGAGCAGGCAGCCGGACTTGCGCCGGGGAATGCTCGTGGCTGAGCACTTGAGTTCAATGCGCTCGCAAAGGTTTGGGGCTATACACAGGAAGAGGCGCCGGTGAGCAAGGCAAAACATTTTGACGTGCTGATTGTTGGTGGTGGTTTGGCCGGACTCGGGATGGCCGCGGGTCTCGCCGACTTGCCGATTCGCGTTGCCTTGGTTGAGGCTGGAGCGCTCGGCGCAGACTGGCCCACCCTGGGCGAGGGGGTCGACGATTATGACCCTCGCGTCAGTGCGCTGACCTACGCCTCGCAACAGTGGCTTGAACAAGTGGGTGCGTGGCCTGCTATTACTGCCTCGCGCGTTTGCGCCTACAGCGATATGCAGGTGTGGGACGCGGACGGTACCGGTGAAATTCACTTCGCTGCAGCAGACGTCAATGCCGACAGTCTTGGCCATATTGTTGAGAATCGCTTGGTCATTGCCGCTTTGGCGGAGTGCGTTGCCAATGCCACCAATATCCACTGTTTCGAACAATCGCCGGTTGCACACGTGAGTTATGCCGGTGCTGAAGCCAGTCTGGAACTTGAGGATGGACGGCGTCTCGAGGCAGATTTACTGATCGCCGCCGATGGTGCGAATTCGCGCATACGGCAATGGGCCGGCTTTAACACTCGGGAATGGGATTACGGCCAGCAGGCTATTGTTACCACCGTAAAAATGACACAGAGCCATTGCCATACGGCCTGGCAGCGCTTTCTGCCCCAGGGGCCGCTGGCCTTTTTACCCCTAGCTGCAACAGATGCAGGCGATTACTATTGTTCGATCGTGTGGTCGGCGGATCTTCACTACAGTGAACAGTTAATGGCGCTGGATGACAGCCAGTTTTCTGAATCTCTGGCAGCGGCGTTTGAACAAAAGCTGGGGCAAGTGGATGCTTTGAGCCGGCGTTTCAGTTTTCCTCTACGTCAGCGCCACGCCGTTGACTATATCAAGCCGGGTATTGCCCTGGTGGGTGATGCTGCCCATAGCATTCATCCCTTGGCGGGGCAGGGCATCAATCTCGGTTTCAAAGACGTGGCGGTTTTGCAGGAAGAAATCCGGCGGGCCCTAGAGCGTGGGCTGCCTCTGGGTAGTGATGCGGTGCTGGGGCGCTATCAGCGCCGACGCAAGGGCGACAATCTTGCCATGATGGCGGCGATGGATGGTTTCAAGCGCCTGTTCGGGCAAGAGGCCTTGCCGGTTCGCTGGTTGCGGAATACCGGCATGCGCTGGTTGAACGACCGTGCGCCGCTAAAGCGGCAGTTGATTCGTCGGGCGATGGGACTGAGCTAATAGCCTTTTACGCAGCGTTCTGTTGTGTAAAGAGTGTGTAAATGTCATTGTATTCACAAATGATAATAATTATCATTTGGCGTTTTCCAATTCTAAGGGGTTTTTCATGCGTGTGTTCAAATTGTTCGCACTGTCTGCGCTTATGGCCCTGGTGGCCTGCGGCGAAGGGCCGGGGGCATCAGATGACGGACTGGTGGTTTATACCGCACGCAAAGAACACTTGATTAAACCTCTATTCGACCGCTTTACCGCCCAAACTGGCATTCCCATCCGTTATGTCACCGATGCGGCAGGTCCATTGTTGGCGCGATTGGAGGCTGAAGGCGAGCAAAGCCGTGCTGACCTGCTAATCACCGTAGATGCAGGTAATCTTTGGCAGGCCGCCGAAACCGGTGTGTTGCAGCCGCTGCAGTCGCCGGTTTTGGCTGCCAATATTCCTGAGGCCCTGCGCGATGCGGACAATCGCTGGTTTGGTCTGAGCATTCGTGCCCGCACCATTATCTACTCGAGAGAGCGTGTTGCGCCGTCGGAATTGACGAGCTACGAAGCACTGGCCGATGCGCAGTGGGCCGGACGACTGTGTTTGCGAACTTCCAAAAAAGTCTACAACCAGTCCTTGGTGGCAACTATGATTGCCGCCAGTGGCGAAAAGGCTGCGCAGAAGGTTGTGGAAGGCTGGGTGGCCAATCTGGCGGTACCGCCATTTTCTAACGACAACAAGGTGGTTGAAGCCATTGCTGCGGGGCAGTGTGACGTCGGTATCGTGAATACCTACTACTTGGCGCGCATGGTTGCCGATGACCCCGAATTACCGGTGGCAATGTTCTGGCCCAACCAGGAAGGCGAGGGCGCGGCGGCGCGCGGTGTGCACGTCAATATTTCCGGCGCCGGTATTACGCGTGCAAGCAAGCGCGTGGAGCAGGCTCGGCAGTTGCTGGAGTGGCTCTCCGGTACCGACGCCCAGTTGCAGCTTGCCCTGCTAAACCAGGAGTATCCGGTTAATCCCTTGGTGGGATTGCCTGAGCCACTCAAGCGTTGGGGCGATTTTCGCGCTGACGATATTCCCATTGCGGAAGCCGGACGCCTGCAGCCCGACGCCATTCGTCTGATGGACAGGGCCGGGTATCGCTAACTTGTCATTGAGTCATGGCCTGGTTAGCGCCGGGCAACGCAGTCTTAAGCCGCTGCTGCGGGTAGCGGCAGCGGCAGCGGTTCTGGCGGTGATGGCGCCGATCCTGGTTGTGGTGACTAGCTGGGGTTCTGACCAAACCGAAATCTGGCAGCACCTGATTGCTACCCAGCTTTCAGGTTTGTTGCGCAATACCCTCGTGTTGCTTTTGGGTGTCGGCATTCTGGTCAGCGCCCTGGGTATCAGTCTCGCCTGGCTGGTGGTGATGTGCGAATTTCCCGGCCGCGCCCGGTTTGAATGGCTGCTGATGCTGCCGATGGCGGTGCCTGCCTATGTGCTTGCTTTTGTCGTGCTGGGCCTGTTTGATTTCAGTGGGCCCTTGCAGCAATTTCTTGCCAGCCGCTTTGGTTGGGAGCTTCTTGATGTGCGGCACGAGCTGGCGGTTATTACGATTCTGGCTCTGGTGCTCTATCCCTACGTCTACATGCTGGCGCGCAGTGCCTTTCTGGCGCAGAGCAGCGACACGATTGAAGCCGCGCGCAGCCTCGGATCCAGTTCCTGGGGAGCCTTTTTTCGGGTGGCATTGCCTATGGCTCGCCCAGCGATTATTGCGGGTGTGTCCCTGGCTTTGATGGAAACACTGGCTGATTTCGGCACTGTCGCAATCTTTAATTACGACACCTTTACTACAGCAATCTATAAGGCCTGGTTTGGATTTTTCAGCCTGCAGGCTGCTGCCCAGTTGGCTTCGCTATTGCTGTTTTTTGTCGCCTTAACGCTCTTGGGTGAGAAGCGCTTGCGTGGCAAACGGCGCTTTGTTCAGGGTGGCAAGCTACACCACCACTATCGAAGTCCGCTGTCGCGCTATAAGGCGTGGTTTGTTAGTGCTTACTGCGCCCTGGTGATAGGTGTGGCCTTTGTATTGCCTGTAGGGCAGATGCTGGTGTGGGCCTGGGAGCTGGGGGCTGCCCAGCTCGATGAGCGCTTTTTTGCCCTACTTTGGCATTCGCTCTGGCTCGCCTTGCAGGCGTCTCTGATCACCGTTGGTCTGGCAACGCTGCTGGCGTTTAGTCGCTGGCGTGCCACCAATCGGCAGCGTGCTTTTTTTGATCTTGCGCAGCTGGGTTATGCACTGCCGGGTTCAGTGTTGGCCGTTGGCATTGTTATTTCGTTTACCTCGCTTGAGCAGCACCTTTTGTTCCCGCTGCAAGCGCTGGTGGGAATGGAGCCGCGCTCTGTACTGGTAGGCACGGTCTTCGCCTTGCTGGCGGCTTACTGGATTCGTTTTCTCGCGGTTGCCAGTGGGCCTATCGATGCCAGTTTGCTGCGCATCAGGCCATCAATCCCGGATGCCGCACGCACGCTCGGCGCCAAACCGCCGGAATTGCTGTGGCGGATTTACCTGCCGATGTTGCGCCCCGGATTACTGACGGCAGCCATTCTGGTATTTGTGGATGTCATCAAGGAAATGCCTGCCACGCTGCTGCTAAGGCCCTACGGTTGGGACACCTTGGCGGTGCGTATCTATGAAATGACCTCCGAAGGGGAATGGCAGCGTGCGGCGCTACCCGCCTTGACGATCGTTCTCCTCGGATTGCTACCGGTCATCATCAGTATTAAGCGCACCGTCAGGTAATCGGACACTGCTGTTTTACGGGGCTACTGGTTTTTATTTACCCGCAGCAGCGGTAGAATGCGCCCTTTCTTATTCTATGCATCGACAGGGGATCGACATGAGCAACTCACCGAGCGAACTTAAGTACGCCAGCAGTCACGAGTGGGCGCGTCTGGAAGACGACGGCACTGTGACAGTGGGTATTACTGATCACGCTCAGGATGCCCTGGGCGATGTGGTCTTTGTCGAGTTGCCCGAGATTGGTAATGCCTACAGCGCCGGTGAGGAAATTGCCGTGGTCGAATCGGTCAAGGCGGCGTCTGATATTTATGCACCACTGGCGGGCGAAGTGATTGCGGTGAACGAAGCTCTGCAGGACTCCCCGGAAATCATCAATGAGTCCCCTTACGATGACGGCTGGTTCTTCAAGCTTCAGCCGAGCGAAGTAGGTGAGTTGGAAAACCTTCTGGATGCCGAGGCCTACGACGCCGAGTGCGAAGACTGATTTTCAAGTCTGATTTCCAGGCCCGATTTCTAGGCCTGATTTCCAGGCCCGATTTCTAGGCCCTAGCCTCCCTATCTGTCTTGTAATGGTTGTACGCTAAAAAAGCGTGCAACCTCATAGCCTCAGCAATAACAATAAATGACTGAGATGCTATGAAACGCTTCCTGCTGTTCTTCGTACTGGCTGTTCTGATCGCCGGACTTGCCTACGCGCTGCTCAAACCTGACCCGGTCGACCCGGACCTTCGGCGGCAGGCAATGCGCGCGCAATATTATGAGCGAGTCGCCAGTACCCCCGAATTTGTCACTGCCGAACGTGAACCCTGTGCGGATTACCGGCCAGAGCGCAAAGCCCTGTTTGGTGGGTTGCATGTGCACACGGCTTATTCGACAGATGCCTATGCCTTTGACACCCGGGCGACACCGGCCGATGCCTACCGCTATGCGCGTGGGGGTTCTGTGCTGGCACCGCCCTTGAATGGTGATGGTTTGGGTACTCGCGTGCTGCGCAATGAGCGTCCGTTGGATTTTATGGCGGTTACCGATCACGCGGAATACATGGGTGAAGGCAGTCTCTGTCTTGATCCTGCTCAGGAGGCTTACGGAACCTTTGTCTGCAAAATCTACCGCGGTGATCTCAGTTTGCCGGTATCGGAAGACATGCAGCCCCTGATGCGCATGCTGAGCTTTATTATCTACGGCAAGGAGCGCCCAAGCTCGGTTTGTGGGACCGATGGTAGTGACTGCATTGAGCGCAGTGCCAGCGTATGGAGGGATATCCAACAGGCCGCTGAACAGGCCTATGACCGCAGCAGTGAGTGCCGTTTTACCAGCTTTGTCGGTTACGAATATTCGCTGGCGGAAAAATCCAGCAATCTGCACCGCAATGTGATCTTCGAAAATGCGACCGTGCCGGCCTATCCCCTGAGTTCCAAGGAGGCGCCCCAGCCTCACTTGTTGTGGCAGTGGCTGCAGGATTACTGCCTGGATGCCGGTGTGGGTTGTGATGCGCTGGCGATTCCGCACAACAGCAATTGGAGTAGCGGGCGTATGTTCTTTCCGGAGTACCCCGGCACAAGCACTGTTGAAGAACAGCGTGTAGCCGCGGCGCTGCGCAGACGCATCGAACCGTTGGTTGAAGTGGTGCAGGTGAAGGGGGATTCCGAATGCCGGCGTGGACTCTACGGGGTAGCCGGCGGTGTTGACGAGCAGTGTGATTTTGAAAAGTTGCGTCCGCCTGAGGAGCCCGTGGAGGACTGCAAGGACGGGGTTGGCGAAGGGAATATGATGCTGAAAGGCTGCCTCTCTCGCTTTAATTATGCTCGCTACGGCTTGATTCAGGGACTGGCTGAGCGTGGCAAACTTGGCGTGAACCCTTTCGAATACGGGTTGATTGCCGCTTCTGACAGCCACAATGCCACCGGCGGCGATGTGGATGAGGCGAAATTTGATGGCGCCCACGGTATCGATTCGAGTGTCGATAAGCTGATGATCAAAGAGTACGACGTGCCGGGCGGCATCGCGACGGGCTCGCCCCTGCGCTACAACCCGGGCGGCGTGGGCGGTGTCTGGGCTGAGGAGAATAGCCGAGAATCGATCTTTGCAGCGCTGAAGCGGCGAGAAACCTTTGGCAGCAGTGGCCCGCGGATTGTGCCGCGCTTTTTTGGCGGCTGGGAGATGGCGAGTTCGATCTGTGACAGTGATAGCCTGGCCCAGCAGGGCTATGCTCAGGGGGTGCCGATGGGCGCCGTCATGCCCGCGAGGCCTGCGGCGGCTGAGGCTCCCCAATTTGTGGTATCTGCCTTGCGCGATAGTGAGGGCAATCTGCTGCAGCGATTGCAGATCGTCAAAGGCGTAATGCGCGACGATGGCCAGATGGAAGAAACGATTTACGATGTAGCGGGCCATAAAGACGGCGAAGCGACGGTAGATCTTCAGACCTGCCAGCCAAGCGGCCCCGGTAGCGCCAGCCTGTGCGCGCGCTGGCAGGACCCGGATTTTGACCCCGACAAAGCGGCAGTCTATTACCTGCGTGTACTCGAAAACCCCAGCTGCCGATGGAGTAGCTGGAAATGCATAGAGGCTGAGGGCGATAAGCCGGAAGTGTGTTCAGACCCTGATCTGGTCAGGGTGATTCAGGAGCGGGCCTGGACGTCGCCGATCTGGTATTACCCGGAGGGCTCTTGATGTCAGATGCTGCCGGGAAGACTGCGTTTATCCCGGCCTGTTTCGTCGAATACGTGCTGGCCGTTTTGTTTTAGCGTCCTGCTTTAATCCCGTAGCGAAATTACCGGCCAGCCCCGCTGTTCTGCTTCGGCGCGCAGGGTGTCGTCGGGGTCGACGGCCACTGGCTTGTCGACCAGTTTCAGCAGCGGCAGGTCATTGTGTGAATCTGAATAAAAGACGCTACCTTTCAGGCTCAGGTTGCGCTCAGCGATCCGTTGCTTGAGCAAAATCACTTTGCCTTCCTGAAAGCAGGGGGTGCCTGCGGGTTCACCGGTGTAACGGTTGTTCCGGATCTCGGCTTCAGAGCCAATAATGTCGGGAATACCCAGAGCCTCAGCGATGGGGCGAGTGATAAAGGTATTGGTCGCAGTCATGATCAGGCACGGGTCGCCAGCGGCTTTGTGCTCTTGAATCAGTGCCTCGGCCTTGGGCAGGCGCATGGGTGTTATATAGTCACGCATAAATTCTTGGTGCAGTTGCGCCAGCTCGGTCATGCTATATTGGCGCAGCGGTGCCAATGCAAAGCGCAAGTAGGCGATGATATCCAGACCGCCGTCCTTGTACTGCTGATAAAAATCATCATTGGCCTTTTTAAAGGCTTCACCATCTACCAGGCCGCGAGCGACTAGAAATTCGCCCCAGGCGTGATCGCTGTCGCCGTTCAGCAGGGTGTTGTCGAGATCAAAAATTGCCAGTGCCACAAATTTGCCGCCGATTCAAAAATTGGGGCGCCTAGTGTAGTGGCTGTCGCGTTGGTTTTCACCGTTCCGGCGCCTGTTATTACTGACGATTCCCAGCACGGGTTATTTGTGGAACAATAAATTTTCTGCACTAACAACAAATTATCAATAATTTACGAGTGAGAAAGAGTGATTGACGCGGAAGGATTCAGGCCCAACGTAGGCATGATACTGGCGGATGGCCAGGGTCGTGTTCTATGGGCGCGTCGCGCCGGTCAAGATGCCTGGCAGTTCCCTCAAGGGGGGATTAAACCCAATGAGCGGCCAGAGCAGGCGCTCTACCGTGAGTTGCAGGAAGAGGTTGGTTTGCTACCCGAGCATGTGCGGGTGCTGGCCTCGACTCGCGGCTGGTTGCGCTACCGATTGCCGCAGCGGCTGGTGCGCAATGGCGGCAAGGGGCCGGTTTGTATCGGCCAGAAACAGAAGTGGTTTTTACTCGAATTTATTGGCGAGGAATCGGCGATTAATCTCGGTGTTGATCCAACTCGCCCGGAATTTGATGGTTGGGAGTGGGTGAGTTACTGGTATCCGGTCAATCAGGTGGTGGCCTTTAAGAGTGAAGTGTACCGTCGGGCCATGAAAGAACTGTGCCCACGCCACAGCCGTCTAGTCGCTGAAAAGCTAGCGCAGCAGGGGGCTGGCTGATGATGCTCGACGCGCTTAGGCGCATAGTCCAGGCCGTCAATAGCGCCGATGATTTGCAGTCGGCGCTGGAGATTATGGTTCAGCGCATCAGCCAGGCCATGGGCGTCGAAGTCTGCACGGTTTATCTGAAAGACGGCGACAGCGGCCGGCTGGTGATGATGGCCAACCAGGGCTTTAACCCGGACCTGATCGGCGTGGCCAGTTTGGCGATGGATGAAGGGCTGGTCGGTGTGGTGGCCCGCCGCGAGGAGCCGCTGAACCTCGATAATGCCGAAAAACACCCGAATTATTTCTATCTGGAAGGGATTGGTGAAGAGCTCTATCACTCCTTTCTCGGTGTTCCCATAATCCACCAGCGGCGCCTGCTGGGTGTGCTGGTTGTTCAGCAAAAGGACAGCCGCCGCTTCGACGAGGACGAAGAGGCCTTTCTGGTCACCATGTCGGCCCAGTTGGCTGGCGTACTCGCCCATGCGAAGGCAACGGGTGCCATCGGTGGGCGCGAGAGTCGCAGTCGGGGTAAAAGCCGCAGCGCCGAGTTTTCCGGTATAGCCGGTGCGCCAGGCATCGCTATGGGCGTGGCGACACTTGTGATTCCTGAGGCGGATCTCTATGCCGTGCCCAGTCGCCCCTGTGAAGACATTGACGCTGAGGTGGCTTTTTTCTTCCAGTGCCTGCAGGCGGTGCGCGAAGACATCACCGATATCAAGCACCGGCTGGAAAGCCGTCTGGCCAAGGAAGAGCAGGCGCTGTTCGATGTTTACCTGAGTATGCTTGACGACCGGGCGCTGGGCATCGAAATCGAAGGCCGTATTCGCGAAGGTGAGTGGGCCCAGGGCGCGCTGGCGCAGGTGGTCATTACGCATATTCGCACCTTTGAAAGTATGGAGGATGCCTATCTCAAGGAGCGGGCCACTGACGTCAAGGATCTGGGGAGGCGGGTTCTCGCCTACCTGCAGACTGCCAATGCGCGCGAGGTCGAGTACCCGGACCGAACCATCCTCGTTGGCGAGGAACTCACTGCCTCAGTGCTGGCGGAAGTGCCAACTGAAAAACTGGCAGGCCTGGTCAGCGTCAGAGGATCAAGCAATTCGCATGTAGCCATTCTGGCGCGGGCGATGGGTGTGCCTACGGTCATGGGTGCGGTAGACCTGCCCTTTACCCAAGTGGAGGGCGCGAATCTGGTGGTGGACGGCTACAACGGTTATGTCCACTACAACCCTGCTCCTGAGCTCTATGCGCGCTTTGAGGCTATTTATGAAGAGCAGTTGCAGCTCAGTAAAGGCCTGGAAGCCCTGCGCGATGTGCCCTGCGAAACTCGCTGTGGGCGGCGAGTGCCCTTGTGGGTCAATACCGGCTTGATGATGGATGTGGCCAAATCGCTGGATCACGGCGCCGAAGGCGTGGGTCTGTACCGGACGGAAATCCCTTTCCTGCTGCGCGAACGCTTCCCCAGTGAAGAAGAGCAGAGGGTGATTTACCGGGAGCAGTTGCAGGCCTTTTCACCGTTACCTGTTACCATGCGGACGCTGGATATCGGCGGTGATAAATCGCTGCCCTATTTTCCGATTGAAGAAGAAAACCCCTTTCTGGGCTGGCGTGGCATTCGGGTCACCCTGGATCACCCGGAGATCTTTCTTGTGCAGGTGAGGGCTATGCTCAAGGCCAGTCAGGGCATGGATAACCTGCGCATCATGTTGCCGATGATCAGCAATGTGCCGGAGCTGGATGAGGCCCTTGAGCTAATTTATCGTGCCCACCGCGAGCTGACCGACGAAGGTATCGACGTCAAAATGCCGCCAATTGGTGTCATGGTTGAAGTGCCTGCAGCGGTCTACCAGGCGCGTGAATTGGCGCGGCGGGTCGATTTTCTGTCGGTGGGCTCCAATGACCTGACCCAGTATCTGCTGGCGGTGGATCGAAACAACTCGCGGGTAGCGGATCTGTATCACTCCATGCATCCGGCGGTTTTGTGTGCACTGCGTGATGTTGCGCTGGCTGCCCAGGCCGAAGGAAAGCCAGTCGGTATTTGTGGTGAGCTGGCCGGTGATCCGGCAGCGGCGATACTACTGATCGCGATGGGTTACGACATGTTGTCGATGAACTCGAACAGTCTGTTAAAGGTCAAATCGGTGATTCGCAGCTATACACTGGCGGCGGCCGAGCAACTGCTGGAGCAGGCCTTGAAAACGTCATCGGCGGTAGAGGTTAAAGAGCTTATGCGACGCTCGTTGGCTGATGCCGGTGTTGGCCGCATGTTGCAGCCGATTATTGGTGATAGCTTGAAGCCCGTCAGGCATTAGCGGGCACCTTAGGGTGTCATGCTTGTTTGAGCTGTGAGCTCAAAGCGTTTGTCTTTGCCGGTGGGGCCATTGCGGTCAAATTGCCGTTCACAAAATAGCGCGTGGCCATCGGATTCCTGCCAATAGACGCTGGACGCACGTGTGCCATAATCTTGCTCCGGCGCGCGGATAAAAAAAGCCGATAGTGCTTTAGTCATCGGCTCCTCACAGTTTTCTGTAGGCGCTGTATCGGCGAGCATGTCAAACAGAGCCGCTTCTGATACTTCCCCCTGCAGTCGCTTTGCCATGGCCGCACGCGCGACGTTGATCTTGCGGCTGTCGCTATTCAGGCGGTCGTTACCGATGACATGTATTCCGGGCGTCAGCAATTCAAAACTTTTATGTTCCTCGCTGGTGTAGGCCAGAGAGGAACCGTCGCTAATCACCAGATTGAATGGGTTGTAGCTGGACCTGTCCTGATCGATTTCTTCCATAAATGCCTCGCAGGATAAATCGCTCAGCAAAAAGCGGGCGACCAGTTCACCGCGGGATCGGCCTGTACGCTCCAGCGACCCACCGCGGAAATTGGTAATGGCGGCGAAGTGGCCTTTGCGATTGACGCCAAACCAGGTGCCGCCTTTTTCGAGGTCGCGGCCGCCGAGCACGTCGGGTGATTCTTTCCAGAAATGTGCGGCGATGCTGGGGCGCTTATAGAATTCGTCACGATTGGCGGCGACAATCAGTGGCAGGCGGGAGTGACTTTTCCAAGCGAGGACAATCAGGCACATGGGCTTTGGTTTACTTTGAAAGCGTGGTGGCCATAATACAGGCTTTTAGCGTTACCCTTAAGCGCTGAACTCAATCGGAATTTTTGCATGCAAGAGCGTTTGGCGTTTAGGTGTCGCACATGATTGTGCTGGTATATCTGCTGGTGGGTGCGCTAGCCGGGTTGACTGCAGGCCTCTTTGGTGTGGGTGGCGGGCTGATTATTGTGCCGGCGCTGGTGTTCGCCTTTAGCTTTCTCGATATTGCGCCGACGGTGCTTACGCAGCTGGCGATTGGTACATCACTGGGCACGATTGTATTCACCTCCATTAGCTCGGTGCGTGCTCATCATAGCTATGGCAATGTTGACTGGAGCTTGTGGTTTCGTCTGGCGCCAGCGA
This sequence comes from Litorivivens sp., assembly GCA_041619575.1. GTDB lineage: Bacteria > Pseudomonadota > Gammaproteobacteria > Pseudomonadales > Spongiibacteraceae > Litorivivens. Next base: position 3,111 of record JBFKDP010000019.1, on the reverse strand, counting down.
TAGCCATTGGGGTTGTGTTGGGCGTGTATACTGCGGCAGGCATGGCCGGCAAGCACCTGCAAATGCTGTTCGGGATCTTCGCCATTTTGATAGCCTTGCAAATGGCGCTACGTTTTCAGCCGCGGCCGGGGCGAGTTGTTCCCGGCCTTGTCGGGCTGGGAGCAGCCGGTACAGTGATTGGCTATGTTTCTGCGCTGTTTGGCATAGGTGGTGGCTCCTTGACCGTACCCTTTCTCAGCTGGTGCAACGTGAGAATGCAGAAGGCTGTGGGGCTGTCGGCGGCCTGCGGTCTGCCCATAGCCGTGGTAGGCTGCATCACCAATGTCTGGGCTGGTTGGGGGCGGGAAGATCTGCCCGAGTATAGTTCGGGTTTTGTATACTGGCCCGCCTTTTTGGGCATTGTGTTAACGAGCACCCTGTTTGCCAAAGTCGGCGCAAAATTGGCGCAGCGATTGCCGGAGGCGCAACTGAAGCAGGTTTTTGCGCTGTTTTTGATGTTGATCGGTCTGCAGTTTGTCATTAGAAACCTTTGATGGGCGCTGGCGCCCTTGGCTACGAAGCGCTGGCCACTAAAAACCTTGGCCCCTAGACATTTCGACCCCTAATTACTGATATCAGGAAATCGTGCTCCATGTTGACTCACCCCGCCATTGACCCCGTCGCCGTTCAACTGGGACCGATCGCCATCCATTGGTATGGGCTGATGTATCTGGGTGCCTTTGCGTCGGCCTGGTGGTTGGCGGTTAAGCGTAGCGAGCAGAGCTGGCGCCCAGTAAAGCGCGAGCAGGTGGATGACATTATTTTCTATGGTGCGCTCGGTGTTGTGCTGGGTGGTCGGCTTGGCTATGTTCTGTTTTACGGCTTTGATCGCTTTATGGCGGAGCCGCTCTGGCTGTTCAAGGTCAACGAGGGCGGGATGTCCTTTCATGGTGGCCTATTGGGGGTCATCGTTGCCCAGTGGTGGTATGCCAGATCACAGAAGCTGCGCTTTGGTGAGCTGATGGATTTTGTGGCGCCCATTGTTCCTATTGGGCTTGGCCTCGGTCGATTGGGCAACTTTGTCGGTCAGGAGTTGTGGGGGCGTGCAACTGACCTGCCCTGGGCGATGGTTTTTCCCCGGGACCCGATGCTGTTGCCGCGCCATCCCTCCCAGCTTTATCAGTTTATGCTTGAAGGCGTAATATTGTTTGCGATCGTGTTCTGGTTTTCACGCAAGCCTCGGCCGGAGTGGTCGGTTGGGGCCATATTCGTTATTTTTTATGGCGTTTTTCGCTTTCTGGTGGAGTTCGTACGTGAACCGGACGCGCATATCGGCTTTGTCGCCTTCGGCTGGATGACGCGGGGGCAGGCGTTGTGCCTGCCGATGATAATTGGTGGGGCGGCAGTGCTGATCTGGACCTATCGCCGACAGGCAATGGCAGGTAAAGGAAAATCATGAAGCAGTATCTGGATTTAATGCAGGATGTTATCGACAACGGCGTCGATAAGGCGGACCGCACTGGCGTGGGGACGCGTTCGGTTTTTGGTCGGCAGTTGCGCTTTGACTTGCAGGCGGGATTTCCTTTGCTCACGACTAAAAAGGTGCATTTGCGCAGCGTGATATATGAGCTGATCTGGTTTCTCAATGGCAGTTGTGACAACAACTGGCTGCGTGAGCGGGGTGTGTCAATTTGGGATGAGTGGGCGCTCGACAATGGCGATCTTGGCCCCATTTACGGCAAGCAGTGGCGCAGTTGGGCCTGTCCGGACGGATCGACCATTGACCAGATCAGTGAACTGATTCGTATGATCAAAACCAAGCCCGATTCCCGGCGCTTGATTGTCAGTGGCTGGAACCCGGCGGATTTGCCTGATGAGACCCTTAGCCCGCAGGAGAATGCGCGGCAGGGAAAGGCCGCCCTGCCGCCCTGCCATACGCTGTTTCAATTTTACGTGGCCGAAGGGCGGCTGTCCTGTCAGTTGTACCAGCGCAGTGCGGATTTGTTCCTGGGTGTTCCTTTTAATATTGCCAGCTATGCCTTGTTGACCCATATGGTTGCTCAGCAGTGTGCTCTCGAGGTTGGTGAATTTGTGCATACCTTCGGTGACTGTCACCTTTACCTTAATCACCTGACCGACGAAATCGTCTACGAGCAGCTTAAGCGTAAGCCCGAGACCTTGCCGACGCTGAACATCAAGCGCCGCCCGGATTCGATATTCGGTTACGATTTTGACGACTTTGAGTTTCTCAATTACACCCCGCAGCCGGCGATTAAGGCGCCTATTGCCGTATGAGTGATGGTCCCGGTTTATGTATGATCGCTGCAATGGCGAGCAATCGGGTTATCGGTCGTGCCAATGCTTTGCCCTGGCATATCTCTGCAGACCTGAAACACTTCAAGCGCACAACTCTGGGCAAGCCAATTGTCATGGGGCGCAAAACCTATGAATCCATTGGCAGGCCCTTACCGGGGCGCACCAATATTGTGGTGACGCGGCAGCGGAATTTTCAACCTGAGGGCGTGAGGGTGGTGCACACCACGGAAGCTGCCGTGGCGGCCGCGCAGGAGGTGGCTACGGCGGATGGGGCGCAGGAAGTGATGGTCATTGGCGGCGAGCAGCTCTATCGAAGTCTGTTGCCCTATGCGCAGCGCCTTTATCTCACGGAAGTGGAGGGCAGCATCGAAGGTGATGCCTGGTTTCCCGAGCTAGCGGCTGACGAGTGGGTCGAGCTGGAACGCGAGCGCTTGGAAGAGGGTGAATGGCGCTTTAGCTTTGTCACACTTGAGCGTAAGAGATACGAAAAATAAGTCCGATACTGTTTTAGGCCGCCCTGAGAATTCCCCTAAAAAAGGTGTTACCGCGAAAAAAGCATTAAATCGCAAGTCTGTATTTCTGTGCATTTTGGCGGAATTCCCCCTGACTTTGTGACACTTTTGTGGCGTCAATGTGGTGCATCTGTATAAATACTGATCAGGTTGCGGGCATTCTGTGCAAAAAGTAAGCATGGGGTTACCGTTCTTGCTAATTGTGTTACCGAAAAGCCGCAAATCGTAACCACGGTACACGCGTGCGACGGGTTTAGGCTCTAATCGAATAGATTTGTGTTAGCCGTTGATTCTTAAGAATGCT
>JBFKDP010000018.1:0-24501 GCA_041619575.1 Litorivivens sp. | reverse complement strand
TATGAGGACGTTGCTGACTGCTTGAACGCGCAGGGGGTGTGCTGGGGTCCCTATCAAAGCGTCTCCGAGTTGGTGAATTCAGATCCTGCCTGTTCAATGAAAAATCCGATGTTCAGTAGGGTATATCAGGCCGGTGTTGGCGAGGTGCTCTCACCCGCATCCCCATTGGCGTTTGGAACTGGCCGTTTGTCGGCCGAGCCCGCACCGGCACTCGGTGCTGATACGGAACAGATCCTCTGTGATGTGCTGGGTTTGAGCAGTGGCCAGCTGGGCGGACTTGCAGATCGCGGCGTTATCGCCCTTGGCTGACAGCAGAGTATGTTTCTTCTAGGGTTGAGTGAATCCTTCAGTCGGCTTGTCTTGTCGCTACAACGTAACTTCATTGCCGTCGTCGCCAGGCTGCTGGGCCTCTGTACCGTCTGCGAGAACCAGTCGGAAGGAAAAATCGTTTACTGAGTTGGAGGAGAGGGCGAGCCTCTGGTGTTGTTGCATGGTATAGGTGTCGACAAGAGCTGCTTTTTAATGGCGGTGCGACATCTGCGGCACCATTACCATTTGATCATCCCCGATTTTCCCGGGTTTGGCGACAGTGTCTGGAACCCGGCAGAGGACTTTTCCGTTGAGCGCCAGTACGAACGATTGCTTAATTGTTTGATACGCTTGGTCTGAAAACTTTCCGTTCGTTGGGTCATTCCATGGGCGGCTTGCTAGCTGGTGCCTTTTGCGCGCAGCATCTATCACGTGTTCTTTCGCGGTGCTTGGTCTCACCTGCGGGCGTTAAAAACTCGATTGAAAGTGAAATGATGTCTGACCTTAACGCGGGACGGAACCTGCCAATCTTTGCGTCAACGATTGCGGAAACCAAGGCCATGCTGGCGTTTGTAATGGCCAAACCTCCACCGATTCCCAGCGTTTTTCCGCGTGGGTTGGCATGGGAGCAACGCAAGAATCTCGATTTCAACCGGCGAGTGGTAAACCAGCTTAAGGAAGGGCCGTGGCTCGATGAAATGATTGCATTGCAACCCGACATGCCGCGCACGCTAACTATATGGGGCGAGCGCGACTGTGCTGTTGATGCGTCAGGTGCGAATACGCTGCATGAGCTGGTTTCGCATTCGGTTGTCAGGTTGATGCGTGAAACGGGACACGCACCCATGGTAGAGCAATGCAGGCTGTTTTGCGAAACGTAAGTGACGTTTCAGAACAGTTGAACTTTCTGATTTATTGTAATCGACATTAAAAAAAGGCGGTGTCGACCAGCGAGCACCACCACAGTAAGCGAAGAGACCGCTACAGATTCCTTCCGATAAGATCCTTGAGAACTTCATTGGCACCCGCATAAATGGATTCTATTCGGGCGTCCACATACATACGTGCTATCGGATATTCGAGGATATAACCATGCCCTCCGTGGAGTTGCAGGCAGCGATTGATAATGTCCGAGTGGGTTTCACTCATCCACCACTTGCTCATAGACGCGAGATCACTGGTCATATGACCCTTAATCATCTGATCTACCGTAAAATCGACGAAAATGCGCGCGATAGTTGCCATTGTTTTAATTTCAGCGAGTTCCAGGCGTGTGTTTTGGAAGTCCATCAGTGTACCGCCGAACATGGCCCTTTCTTTGGCGTAGTCCGATGTGATATGCAGGGCGCGCTCCATGACCGCAGCACAGTTCACCCCAGTCAAAGTGCGCTCGTAAGTAAGATCCTGCATCATTTGATAAAAGCCCTTGCCTTCGATTTCTCCCAGCAACCGATCTGCAGGTACCAGACAGTCGTCGAAAAAAATCTCTGCAGTATCGGAGCCGTGTAACCCAATCTTCTGGAGCTTCTTGCTGACAGAAAAGCCGGGAGTGGCGGTTTCAAAAATAAACAGTGAAACTCCTTTGGCTCGCTCATTCGGGTTGGTCTTGGCAGCAAGAATCAGCAGATCTGCGGTAGAGCCGTTGGTGATGAACGTTTTTGCACCATTGACGCGGTAGTGGTCACCTTCCCGAATGGCTTTGGTCTGCATATTCTGCAAGTCGGTGCCGCCCCCGGGTTCGGTCATTCCCATGCCGGCAATCAGCTCACCGCTACACAAACCGGGTAGCCAGCGCCGCTTTTGCGCATCAGTACCATATTTATTGATGTAGTGCGCTGCGATGACATGAATCTGTTTGCTGGTGCGCCAACTGCTGTCGCCTGCCAGACAAAGTTCGTGGCCGATAATGGCTTCGTGACCAAAATGGCCATCACAGCCGCCGTATTCGGAGGGAATATCTGGTGTGAGTAGGCCTAGTTCACCGGCTTGCAGCCAAACGTCGCGGTCTGTGTATCCCTGCTCAAACCATTTCTCCTGGCGTGGCAGAATTTCATCCGCAACAAAACGGCGAGCCAGGTCGCCGACGGCCTGCAATTCCTCGTCCATCCAGTTAGGGCGATAATTCTCTATCATTTTGCTTCCAATAAACTCATATATAGATATGTACAGTAATCATAGGAAGCCGATCATTGTCCGTTATCGTCGCTTCGGACGATTCCTGTCTGGAAGGGCTTGGTAAGATGCAGTAAATCAATAGCAGCGGCTGTCAGGCGAGCTATTATGAAATTGAGCTGAAATGATTATAGGATCTGCGGGGAGCGATTATTGTGAGTGACCAGCCAAATAAATACCCCGGCGCTCTTTTACCAGAACTGGCTGATAAGCCAGCGGTTATTATGGCTGAATCTGGTAGCTCGATGAGTTATAGCGAGCTGGACGCCTATGCAAATCGATTGGGTCGAGTATATCAGTGGTTGGGCTTGCGTAGCGGCGACCATGTAGCGTACATCGTCGAGAATCGGCTGGAATGTATCGCTATACAGTGGGCAGCCCACTATGTCGGCTTGTACTACACTTTTATCAGTACGAGGCTCACGGCCAGCGAAGCGGCCTACATCGTAGATGATTGTGATGCCAAGATCCTGATAGTAAGCGGTAGTACGCCAGCCTCTGTGATTGAGGCAGTTCAAAGCCTGCCCACCCCACCAAATATCTTCAGCCTTGACGGTTGTGGGGGCGTTCCTCTGCTTGATGACGAATTATACGCCTTCGACCCGGCGCCAATTAAAGGTACGCTGGAAGGAAGTGAGATGCTCTATTCTTCCGGTACAACTGGCAAGCCCAAAGGTGTGAAGCCGGCGATGACCGGTCTCCCTCTTGGCAGTACATCGGTAATAGCGGGCCTGCTTCAGAATGGGTTTGGAGTTGATACTGACGCAGTCTATCTCTCTACAGCGCCCCACTATCACGCTGCGCCTATGAAATGGGGACAAGGCATTACAACCCTGGGCGGCACAGTTGTCATGATGGAGAAATTTGATGCTGAAGAGGCGCTGAAGGCAATAGAGACATACGAAGTCACGCATAGTCAGTGGGTGCCTACCATGTTCCATCGGTTACTTGCTTTGCCTGATGATTGCCGGCAACGCTATGACTTGTCATCTCACAAAGTTGCGGTACATGCGGCAGCTCCGTGCCCGATTGCAACAAAAAGGGCCATGATTGACTGGTGGGGCCCTATTATCTTCGAATATTACTCTTGCACAGAAGGCATAGGCATGACGTTTACAGATAGTCACGCCTGGCTCGAACGCCCCGGTACAGTGGGGCGGGCGCTTATGGGTATTCCCCACATTGTTGATGAGCACGGGGGTGAGCTCCCTCCGGGTAAGGAAGGTTTGATTTATTTCTCTGATGGTACGCCATTCAGTTACCACAAAGACCAAGTTAAAACTGACGAAGCGTACAATGAACAGCGGTGGGCAACAGTAGGGGACATCGGCTACTTGGATGCGGAAGGATTCCTGTATCTAACAGACCGGAAAAGCAACATGATCATTTCCGGTGGAGTTAATGTCTATCCACAGGAAACCGAGAACGTCTTGATCACACATCCGAAAGTGTTTGATGTTGCAGTAATCGGCGTACCGCATCCTGATTTTGGCGAAGAGGTTTGCGCGGTGGTCCAGCTTGAGTCTAATGTGACTGGCGATGAAAATTTAGTTGAAGAGCTTCAGGCCTATTGTCGAGAACAACTCTCTTCCATTAAGTGTCCCAGAAAGATTGATTTTCGTAGCGCGTTGCCTCGCGAGCCTAATGGAAAACTATTAAAAAGGCTTTTGGTCGATGAATACCGAAAGATCGAAGCAAAACGATAAGCGCACTAGCGTGATCACTGTAAAATTCCTAATCTACGCGCAATGACCACGGCCTCGGTGCGGTTCTTTGCTTCCAGTTTCAGATTGATACTTCGCAGATGTGTTCGTACGGTCGATTCGGAAACGAAAAGGCGTTCTGACATTGCCATATTGGAAAGACCTTCTGAGAGTAGCGCCAATACTTGCATCTCTTTTGGTGTCAGTGGATCTGCAAGCAAGCCGCCGGCAGCGGTGTTGATATTTTCTTTTTTATCAACGATAACATGAGTGTTTTGATGTGCGTCGAGGGAGACATGAGTCGCGGTACGCTTGTTTTGCTGAATTTCCAAAATGAGGCTCGCAACCTTGGGACCCTCCTCCCTGATAGAAGAAACAAATCCCTGTTCGTTTGCCAGCTTAAGAGCGCGCTCCATAGTCCTCCGTGAGAGATTTCGTTGATTATCTTCATGGAAGGCTTCTGCTAACAATAGTCTTATTTTGAGGGCGCGACGCATATGTTGCGTGCGATCTGCATCTTTTAATGCTTGTCTGAGTAGGGGCAGTGCTGCACTGACCTTGCCGCTTCGGAGTTGCCAGCGCATACGGCATATTTCCGGTGTTAGACAGTCGTTAGCAACGTACCAGCGATCTGTTAGGTTAGGCCATTGATAATGTCGTTCACCCAATAAAAGCTGTTCATCAGCTGCTTGAAAATTTTCCTCGTTCGTCAGAAAGTTGGCTCGTTGTAAGCGTGCTGAGGCCACAACGCGTGGTAGCTGCAATTTGTGTCCCCGATTTTCAAGGTCGACTAGTAGCTCGTAAGCGCGATCTCTATCCTGTGTATACAGCAACTTGGCGTGTACGGTGTAAGTGCTAATGAGGGCGTCGGCTGGACCGATTTCCTCTACCAGTGGAGAGTAAGTTTCGGCCAGTTTGAGGGCTTCGTCATAGTTTCCAGCCTCGTAAAGGGCTTCTGCCAGTTGGACGGCCGCTAGAGAGATACCCCTGCTATCGCGCTTGCGCGACGCTGAAAATGTATCCATTGCATGGCGAAGCCGCTTGATAGAGGTTTTTAGCTCGCCCTTCATTAAGTTAAGTATGCCCTCGGCAGACTCTGCCAGGACCGCGCCGAAAGTACCCGCGTCCGAACGCGGTGCGCTCATTGTGATGTCGACATAGCGTCGCGCTGCGTCGTGGTCGCCAATAATAATACTAGTTTGCGTCAATGCTTGGGCTAGCATCGTGCTTGCGAAATGATGTTTCGCTACGACTTTGGGCAGAGATTCAACAGCCAGTTCGTGCGCCTCGTCTATTCGATCCATCATTGCTAGAAGCATGGGCCGCAGGACAATTAAGTCTGCTTGATTCTCCTCATTGAGTTGCTGTGAATTTACGTCCTCCAGAAGGTTTAGTGCTTCGCTAGGGCCTTTCGTAAAAGCGGCGCACCAGACATTCACGAGCTTTAGATATTCTTGCTGCTCAAATACAGATTGAGGAAGCATTTCAAGATAGCCCTGAATCAGTCTTAGTCGTCCGTCATTCAGTAATTGTGGAAGATGATCACTCAGTAGAGATATAGCGCTGTCATAATCCTTCGATTTCAATAGATGTCTAATAGCTGGCACAGGTCTTTCTTTTGCGAGGTATGCAGTAGCTGCTCGTTTGTGCAGTGCCACTAGATGGTCGCTGATAGCTTGCTTTGAAAGCTGATTCTGAAGAAAGTCTCGAAAAAGAGCATGCATTCCATAGAGCTCTTGCTGTTCATCTCGCAGTTCGATAAATAGATTCTGCTGATAAAGTTCTTTCAGTAGCTCTGCACTGTTTTCCAACTTACTAACTGCACGGCAAAGGAAAGCATCCAGCTCGCTTAGAATACTGATATCGAGTAGAAATTCTTTCAGGTTAGGCTCTAGCGTAGCGAGAACATCTTCCGCCAGATAGGAGGCAACGGCTGCATTAGATCCTGAAAAGCTGCTAATGAATTTATCAGTGTCCGACTTGTTTTGCAGTGCGACTGAGGCTAACCAAAGTGCGGCGGGCCAGCCCTCGGTTCGATCGTAGAGAAGATCGAGGTGGCGAGGCTGTAAGGTTAACCGTCGGGATGTCAGAAAATACTGTTCTGTTTCGTCTCGGCTAAAACGTAGATCACTCGAAAAAAATTCCAGTAATTCACCCTTGGCGCGCAGCTTCGCCAAGCCTATTTCTGGCTGTTTACGGCAACCAACTATTGCACGTGAACCAGTAGGAAGTGACATGATCCCGCGTTCAATAAGCCCTATAACAACGGGGTTTCTTATCGTCTCGAAATTATCAAAGTAAATACTGATTGGTTGTTGAGCAAGCTCAATGTTCTCTATAATCCAATCTGCCAATTTAGCATTGCTTGTGACTGATGAAGAATTCTCTGGTGTATCAGCAATGGCATGGCTAATGGCCATTGAGAAAGCGCGCAAAAATCGTGAAACGTCATTGTCGCTCTCGTCGAGGGTTAACCAGGCAACCAGATTGTCTTTTTCACGATCCATGGAAACTAACTGCATCATGGCGGTCGTTTTGCCAAAACCTGCAGGTGCATTGACTACAACTAATCGCTTGCTGTCGAGCTCCGTCGCGCACGCGCTGATAGTTTTTCGTTGTAAACTACCGGTGAGTTGTCTGGGGGTAACCACCTTGGCTTTATTGATGCGAGGTTTCCGGGAGGACGGAGGTGACGCCATGATTTTTCTTTTTCCGTAATAGGCTGATTCTCCTTGTCGATTGTCTGGGAATCATGCATTTGGGTCAACTCGCTAGTCCTTTTCTGGTTAGCGCTTCTCGATTTTATGAACAGCCCACCAAAGGAGTCCGGGAAGCCAGCGTCGTAGTCTCCAGGTGAGCGCAGTCAATGCTCCCGGAAAAACCCAAAGTCCGTTGCCATCAAGCTTTTTCTCAATAGCATCGAGCACGCTATCTGGTGATATCGGCGGGAAAGTATCAAATATCTTAGGCCAGCAAGATTTGGCCTGCTCCAGAAGTGGGGTTGCAACGATTGGAGGGCATACACAGACAATGCGAACACCACTGTGTCGATTCTCGTGGTAAAGAACCTCCGTATAGGCGGTGACCGCATGCTTTGATGCATTGTACGCGCCCATATAGAGAATCGGCCAGTGGCCTGCCATAGACGCGTAATTAATGAATTCGCCCTCTCCTCTGGAGATCATGCCTGGTAGCACGCGTTTGCTGACGTTAACCATCCCGCCATAATTAATGTCCATAATTTTATGGACAATGTTGACATCTTGCTCGTTGAGTTCCGATAGTGGCATGATCGCGGCGGCATTTACCAGCCGGTAGATTGGTCCTAGTGCTGCTTCACATTCAGTAACAGCCTGATTCACAGCCTCCGAATCTGTAATATCACAAACAATTTTCAGTAGGTTTTCTGACTCGCCAAGCGCATTTAAACCGTCGCAATTTACGTCCACAGCGGCTACTTTCCAGTTGGAGTGCAGGGCACGCAGTGCAGTAAGTTGCCCCATGCCGCTTCCCGCTCCCGTGATAAACATAACTTGGCCCGCCACTGCGTACTCCTGAAGTTTTGTGGTCGCGATAGCGCTGTAGCGATGACAGCGCCGTTTTGTGTATAAGGCTATGCGGTCGACCGGGTTAGTCGCTCGTCGGATGCGACGATATAGTTCGCGTGGGATTTAGATCAAGTTGCTTGTAGTTCTGCAGCAGTTCAGTGATAGAAGGGCATTTTTGTTGTGTGTCATCGCTAAATCGCGTTTTCGCCAACGCTGTTGTCTGGCCGGCGCTTTTAGTTTAGCGCGATTTCGTCCAAAGCGACGGTTTGTCGGAAAGTAAACTGCTGGAGAATTCTTCTTATTGGAGCGTTTACCGAAGTTGGTGTTCAGCGGGGTGTGGCTTAGCGTGGAAACTGGCTAGAGGGTGTATGGATAACATTGCAATCAGTCCGATGGACGCTGCTTGGCTTCTTATTGAAAAGCGTGAAGCGCCAGCCCATTTTGGTCCATTGATTTTTATGCGTATCCCTGAGAGGGAGCCTGATTTCATTAAAAATCTAGTTCGGGAGTGGCGGCAGTGTAGGTCCGTTGCTCCCCCATTTAGCTACCGCCTTGCGAAGGGCCTCATACCCCGCTGGCAGATTGTTTCAGGTAATGATCTGGATATGGAATACCACCTGATGCACGTCGCCCTCCCAGCGCCTGGCGGTGAGCAAGAGTTGGGGTCATTGATTTCGAGGTTGCATTCGCATCCTCTTCACCGGAGTAAACCACTTTGGCAGGTGTACGTCATAGAGGGGTTGGCAAACAATAAGTTTGTTATCTACATAAAACTGCATCACTCCCAGCTGGACGGGATGGCGGCGGCAGAGCTAATGGGGCGAACATTCTCAGTCGATGAGGGCATGCGAAACATGGCGCCTCCCTGGTCTATCGGGCTCTCAAGTAACTCTGTTCAGAACAGACAGAAAAAATATGGGGATTACCGATCATTCGCAAAGCGTTTGTCAAGAGAGGCCGCGGGCGCTGCAAATATAGCCCGTGTGCTAGCTATGCTTGGTCGCGAGTCGTATATCGAGCGCCACGGTGCGCTATTCGCGCCGTACCAAGGCCCGAAATCGCTGTTGAATTCAAGAATAAGCAAGCATCGGAGGTACGCTACGCAGCGATTTGAGCTTGCCGAATTGAAGCAGGTGGCTGATCGGGCCAGCGTCACAATTAATGACGTTTTTTTGTCGGTAACAGGTGGTGCACTACGGCGCTACCTAAAAGAGCTGGATGCATTGCCGGAGCACCCGTTGGTTGGACAGATACCGATCAATATTCGGCTTGAGGAAGATGGCAGAACCGGCAATGCATTGAGTTTTTCCTTCGCGACGCTGGGGACTGACATTGAGGACTCTATTATGCGGCTTCGAGCCGTTCACGAATCAGTACAGTCGGGGAAGTCTTTGCAAGCGCCGTTGGGCAAAGGCGAAATCAAGACTTACACAGCCATCGTTTTGGCACCATACATAGCGGAGACTGTACTGAACCTGGGAGGAAGATTCCGTCCATCTGCCAATCTCGTGATCTCAAACGTACATGGGCCGCAAAAGAGGCTTTACTACAACGGTGCACGAATAGAGCATATCTATGGGCCTTCGGTATTATTCCACGGGCAGGCATTGAATATCACGATGGCTAGCTACGTCGATGAAGTCAACATTGGTTATACAGGTTGCAGGGATACGTTGCCGTCGCTGCAAAAAATAGCAGTTTACACTCGTGAAGCGTTTGATGATCTGGCGCGAAAGCTAAATTGATAGTTTTTCGGGCTAGCGTGGTTGGCGTTGCATGGTTGTTGATTTTAGCCTGATGTGGCGATAGTATTTTGTTTTATATAAGTAAACACTTAGTATTTAACTGTAGGGTGGAGCTATGATTTCCTTGGTTTCTAATGTGGCAGATATGACGCCCGATTGGTTTAGCTCGGTGATTCAGAGCGCAGGTATGGGCCAAGGATCTCGGGTTGAGTCTGTTGAGCTTGAGCCGTTTGGTGACGGTGTAATGACCAGTATGGTGCGTGCCACTGTACGGTACGATGCTTTTGTAGAAGGGGCGCCCACAAGCTTGCTGGTGAAGTTCCCATCGGCGGACGAAGGCAACCGCCAAATAGCTGAAGTTATGGGTTTGTACGAGCTTGAGGTGCTCTTTTATCGCGATATAGCGGATCGCCTCCCAGATCTTGCTGTTCCAAGGTGCTATTTCGCGGAGATTAATGAAGCGAGCGGCGTGTTTAACTTGGTGCTGGAAGATTGTAGTGCGGTTACTGAGCCAGGCACGCATCTCCCGACGCTGACTCCGGCTCAATGCACCGCGGCCCTGCATGAGCTATCCAACCTTCAGGCTCCGCTGTGGGATTCGCCGATACTCTCTGAAATTGGTTGGTTGAATGATAACAGCAGAACCTATTCCATATTTGACGCGGTGCCCAGTGGCTTGCAGCCTTTCTTGGAGCGTTTTGGTGACCGTCTAGAGAGCGAACATGTCCAGTTATTTGAGCAAGCTCTGCCTAAGGCCGGTGAATGGGTGCGTTCATGGCAAGGCCCCCGGGTTCTGCAGCACGGGGAGTTTCGCTCTGGGAATATTCTCCTGGGTACGACCGATGATGCCAAGCCTGTTACGGTAATTGACTTTCAGACCGTGAGAGTCGGCGAGCCAGGTGTTGATCTGGCGTATTTTATGGGTGGCTCGATGCCTGCTGAAGACCGGCGGCAGATGGAGAAGGCGGTAATCAGAAGCTATCACGAAAAGCTGATTGAATCCGGAGTAAAGCACTTCTCATGGGACGATTGCTGGAATTCCTACCGCAAGGGCGCTATGTACGGCGTCTATCTGTTGGTTGGCATGGCGGGGCAGGTCGAATCGTCAGAACGCAATGACAGGGTCATTCTTGGGTTGACTAAACAGTTTGCGGAAATGGCCATCGACCTTGACTCAATGAAGGTGGCAGGTTTTGCTTGACGATTCAATGAGTTGGATATGGTTGACTTGCTTTGCCGCTAGGCGCATCTGAATTCAACCAAGCGCTGCGATGACCTACTAAAAATCAAAGCTCTATCTCCTGAGCAGGAAACACGTTGAATGCGAACAAAAAACGTACGTGTCGGCATACTGTTGGTATTGGGTAGTTTTTTTTCCATTGCCAACAGCTACGGCGCCAATGGCCTTTATCTTACCGCCTATGGCGCTAAGCATACAGGCATGGGCGGTGCAGACATTGCAAACATTGAAGACACTAATGCGTTGATCGCCAATCCAGCAGGACTCGCACAAGTGAAGTCTTCCAGGAGCGATTATTCCTTAATTTTTTCTTCCATCTCAGATTTGTCCCATGGAGACGAGAACAACAGTAGTGAAGTTGGCGTTAGTAATGAAACCGCACTATTAGGTGGTTTTGGGTATGCAAGGCGTTTGCGCGATGATCTGGTGGTTGCTGGCAGTGTCAATGTGGCAGGTGGACTAGGCTATATCTACGAGGATGTAGAAACCCGCTTTAATACCAAAGACGATATCGAGGCGTTGTTCTCACTGTTTCGATTTTCGTTCGGAATAGGCTGGAATATTCGTGAAAACTTTCGGGCGGGCGGTGTTGTTGCGGCAACCTATGCGGCGACTGAGCAAAGTACCTTTGAAGATACCTCCTTTGCTAGTGGTCAGGATGTCTTCTTCGGCGCGAAACTAGAAGGTTTGAGCGGTTGGGGGTATGACGCTAAGGTCGGCCTGCAGTACGACCTTCAGCCTAACCTTGCTTTCGGCGTTAGCTACACCAGTGGCACTGATATTGATCTTGATAATGGTGAAATGACTGTAAATTACGAAGCGCTTAACATGGGGCGGGTAACCTATAAAGATGCTTCGTTAGAAGGTCTTGCGCTTCCCGAGGAGTTTGGTGCTGGGCTTTATTGGCATGGCCCTGCGGATATTGCATTAGGGTTAGAGGCAAACTGGTTTGATTGGGGCGGTGCGATCGACAAATTCGAAGTAGAGGCGAGCCAGCCAGATGCGCCTGCCCCGAGTAATTCCATTCGGCAAGTCAGTTCAATCAAGATGTATAGCCAAGTTGTTTATAGTATTGGTGTGCAGAAGACGCTTTCACCAGGCTCTGAGATTAGGGTTGGGTATTCGTACCATGATTTAGTGGTAAGTCGACGTACACTGTCTCCAACTTTTGCGCTGATATCGCGGCATGACGTTTCAGTTGGTTACGGCGTGCAATTGAACAGCCGGTGGCAACTTGATACGGCGTTTGCGTATCAGCCTAGAGAAAAGGTTCGCTACTCAAATCCTGAGCTGCCGTTCGGGCCGTCATTTGAAATAAACGAGTCATATACTTTGCACGTAACACTTAGCAGGCTGGAATAGAGCGATATTGCAGAGGTTTTGGGCTACGCGTGAGCTGGCCGTAACTACCATTTTTCTCGGTGTATAGCGGTGGAGTGGACTTGACAATCGTGGGTGCGAGCGATAGCTTTAAATAAGTAAATACTTAGTATGTTTTCGAGGTCTACGGCCTTAGATCTAATAAGCGAATGAGCCCCAACTTATGTGACTCATGCTCGGTGGGGGCAACCATAGTTCGATAGTAATTCGATACAGAGAGGAGTTAAGTAAATGGGTTGGAGTGACCAAGTTAACGTGGCGGATGAATATTTTCACCGTCCAAGCAAAGATCCTTATTGGAGTGAAAATAGTCTTTTGGGGTTTTCTATCCCTGAAAGGAACCTGTGTGGCTTTATCTATTTCTACTTTCGCCCGAATATGAACCTGGTGGTAGCGGGGCCCGCAATTTGGGACAACACCGGCGAAGAGGTATATAACTGCCGGTACTATGGCTGGGATCAGCATCTGTCGATGCCTGAAAATTGCGAGATGTTTGATTTCGAGCTGCCAAATTCATTGAGTTGCAAAATGATAGAGCCTCAGAAGGAATATCATTTTCGTTATGACCGACACGGCGTAAAAATTGATTTGGTGTGGACTGCGGTGGCAGAACCCCACTACATGAAATTGGCAAAAGACGGCAATGAAGATCCAGGCATTGCAAACTGGGTGGCCCGGGATGGGGAATATTCTGTCGGCCACTATGAACAAGCTGGGCGCTTTAAAGGTACCGTAGAGCTAGAGGGAGAAGTTTTACAAATCGATTGTGGAGCATTGCGCGATCGTGGCTGGGGTCCTCGACATGCTGATATTGCTGATCCATTGCGGGCCGGCTGGCCGTACGCGTTCGCATCGGCTGAGAGTGGATGGCACCTATATGACCCGCAAACGGAATTGTCGTTTGAGGACGATCCCATCGAAGGCACTACGGAGACTGTAACAACAGGGTTTTATATACGCGATGGTGTGAAGGCGCAGGTAGTCAGCGGAACGCGTCGTGCCGAGCGTGGACGTGACGGTCGTGTACTACGACAGGAAATTAAATGCGTGGACGAACTTGGCCGTGAATTACATGCCATTGGTACAGGCCTTAATTGGCTTAAGTGGCCAGTAAACAGTGATATTTTGAACTGGTGGTCACTGGTGCGTTGGGAATATGACGGTCAGGTGGTTTATGGCGAAGACCAGGATTTTATGACGTTCAGGCACTATCGTCGATATTGGCGTGAGCTGACAAAGCGTGATCCTGATTTGTTTAATTGCTTTCCGGAAGGTCATAAGTTTCCAGAGACGTAGCCTCCAAGCTGAATTAACTTCCTCGTGGGAGTTAAAGTGTGTGAGAAGGCTATATATGGTGACAGCGGCCTGACTGGAGCTGTTTTCGTTTGCCTTCTCACGGATGCAGCTATGTAGGAAATGCGCTCAACCTCAGGATTTGGAGAGCTAGAAAATGAATTATAAAAGCCAGATGTTAGCGGCGTGGTGTGGGCCGGGATTCATTATCGGAATGTTAGGTGGCTGGTTAATGATCGGGTTTCTACCGCCGCACATGCCATCAGCTACCCCCGAAGCAATAGCAGCGTTTTATCAGGAAAACCCGATAAAAATTAGGGCAGGATTGCTACTATTTATGTGGGCCTCTGCTCTATACCTGCCTTTTTGCGGTGTGCTTACCGCGCAAATGCGAAAAATTGAAGGGGAATATCCAGTGTGGTCCTATACACAGTTGGCAGCTGGTGCGGGCAACGTCATTACCTTGACTTTTCCAACACTTTTTTGGGCAACTGCGGCTTTTCGACTGGATCGTGACCCCAGCCAGATTCAACTGATTAACGATCTAGCGTGGATTCCTTTTGTTGGCATGACCGTGCCTTTTCTTATGGTGCCTATCGCAATCGCTATTGTTGGATTCATGGATAAACGAGAAAACCCGTTATTTCCTCGATGGGCTTGCTATTACAACATCTTCGTAATGTTTTTATTGCTGCCTGGGGGCGTCATTACGTTTTTCCAAGATGGACCGTTTGCTTGGGATGGATTTTTCGGCTTCTGGTTACCTTTGACAGATTGGGGGGTATGGTTCTGCGTCACCTGTTTTCTGTTAATTAGGCACTTGAAGCGTGAATCTCTAGCTTCACAGGCACTGCCTACGGCTGAAGTCGGATAAGCTTCGCGAGAGAAAAGGTGCCAGTGAAATGAACATTGCGCAGGGTCGTCCGTTAAGGTGCAGTTCGAGTCGTGCTGGGCAGAACCGTCGGTTGCCGGCAGAGGCTGGGGTTTGGGTATTTATACTCGGCGATATGACAGTTTTCGCGCTGCTATTTTTTGTGTTTCTCTACTATCGCCGACTAGATCTGGTTGAGTTTCAATCTTCTCAGCAATCGTTGAATGTGCTGCTCGGCCAGATCAATACGCTAATCTTGATTACTAGCAGCTGGTTTGTCGCGCGTTTTATGGGAGCTTATAAAACTGGCGATTATCTTAAAGCCAAGAATTTCCTTGCAGCGGGCATTGTCGCAGGTGGCGCTTTTGTTGCGATCAAAGTATTTGAATATACAGAAAAAATAACCGCAGGCGATACTATTCTGAGTGGCGATTTTTTCATGTATTACTACATGATGACGGGAATACATCTTATGCATGTTCTAGTTGGTATAGCCGGACTGCTGTATGTGTATTCCGCGTTGTCAAAACAAAGAGGATCGTTACTGGTTGTAGAATGCGCGGCGGTGTACTGGCATATGGTAGACCTGCTGTGGATATTTTTGTTTCCTCTATTCTATCTTCTTTAGTCATGGGCTTGACCGTGTGTGGGTCGGGTCTTTAATATAAGTAAGTACTTAGTATATACCTCGAAGGGAGGGTGTTATGTCGGAAGCGAGCGCATTTATAGATCCGGCTACAATGGTTGATCCAAGTAATTTTTTTCGCTCACTGCGAAATGAGAAGCCAGTGTATTTCGATGAAACTTTGGGTGCATGGATTGTAAGTCGTCATCATGATGTGGCGTCTGTATTGACGAGTCCTGAGATATTTTCGAATCGACTTGCCTATTTCACAAGAAGCGAGCATGAAAATGCACTAAACGAGGTCTTGACTGCGAAGGGAATCGGCCCGTTTATCGAGGTTCCACCTATGACCGACCCGCCTGCTCATGGCCGTATGCGCAGGCTGATAGCGCCGGCCTTTTCGCCTAAAAGGATAAAGAAGTTCCAAGACTATATTGAAGATCTTTCAAGCCGATTGATAGATAGCGCGTTGTCGAAAGAATCGGTAGATTTTGTATCAGAAATTGCTGTTCCAATGCCGGTCGCTGTTATTGCTGACATGCTATGCGTACCAGAAAATAGAGTCGATGATATTAAACGATGGACCAGAGCCTATACTGCCTACGCGGGTAACCGGATCCAGTCTGATGAAGAAGCCAGGCAAGTCGGGGAGCAGCTTGCCGAGATGCAAAATTACATTCTCAGTCACATTAAAGAGCGTAGAAATCACTCAGAAGATGATGTTCTAGGTGATCTTGTTAGTGCGCGTTCCGAAGAGGGAGATACCCCTCTGTCTGATGGCGAAATCGTCGCTATTGCTGCGGCGTTCCTGGTGGCTGGCCACGAAACTTCGACAGTTGCAGTGACGGCGATTGCCAAGTTCTTCGCTGAAAATAAAGATTACATAACTAAGCTAAGAAACTCAGAGAATCAAGATGGTGATATCCGCCAATTTTGTGAAGAAATTATGCGCCTTAATCCGCCGGTAAGAATGCTGCCGCGGGTAGCGGTAGAAGATGTGACCATAGGCGAAGCTGTGATTCCCAAAGAGAGTTTTGTCCTAGTGTTAATGGCATCCGGTAACGAAGATGAAGGCGTTTTTGGGGCTGATGCTGGATCATTCTGCCCTGGTAGGAAGAATGCAAACAAGCATCATAGCTTTGGCTTTGGTCCTCACATGTGTGTCGGAAACATGCTTGCGCGTGCAGAGCTTAAGACCATAACGCGATTATTAGTTGAGAAAGTTGACGAAATTGAAATTGTAGAAGATATATCTTTAGAAAGTTTCGAGCCTGTTGTATTAGATATAAATTTACAACTCAAGCGACTAATGTTGCGTCTAACGCCCCGTCAGTAAAAGACGTTTGCGTGTGTGATCGAGCTGCCTAGGATGAGGTGATTATATGATGTTTTGCGGTTTGAAGCAGCGGCCCTATGTGGGTGATGACATTGCGTATTGCCTCCTCCTGATGCTAACACTGGGTCTTTGGCTTGCTCTCGAAGATTGGTCGGGACTAACTCTGGTCGGTGTGGTGGTGATACTCGCAAGCGCTTGCAAAGGCTTAATAATCACCTTTCAGTTTATGGAGATATCCCGTGCCCCTAGGGGCATGCAAGTAATAATGGGCGTATGGCTATTGGTGGTTTCAACGGGAATTTTCTACTTTATATTGTAACTGATTGCGTTATGAGCGGCAAAATACTATCTAGGGCTCTGGAGGTTGTGAAAAATTCGGCTCTAAGCATTAACGATTAGATTGGCAAAGAATTCTGCGGCCACGGCCGTATCTATTTTTACTCCTGAATACTGATTGTGGATCTGGAATATAAATCCTGCGCCCAGCGAGGTTATGACAACCATTCGTGCTTGCATGTCATCCTCAAAGCCAAAGCCTATCTTGGCAGATTTAACAAGCTCATCTATAGCTGGTTCGATAAGTTTTTTGTAAAGTTCGCGACCCATGCTCATATTGGAAAATAGGCCTGCAACAAGCAGTGGCGTAAGTTCTTCCATTGAGTTGAATATTTCAGTATGAGCTAGCGTAGCCACTTCTTGCTTGCGCTTTTTGGTTTTCGCATTGCGGAAGTCCATGCCTTCCTTGATTTGTAGTTTGATGAGGTTCTTGAGTGGATCTGTGATCGCCGCGTCGAAGATTTCCTCTTTACTTGAGAAATAAAGAAATAGCGTGGCTTCATTGACTCCGGCTTCTTTTGCAAGGTCTTTGGTTCGAGCACCTGTCAAACCTTTCGAGATGAATACTTTCCTCGCGGCCTGAAGAATCTGTTCCTTCCGCTCTTCCGCGGGAAGCCGTTGTCGCCTTTTCTTACCTGTGGTTTTTGGAGATTCCAATTTCATTGTAGGGGGTGTCCTGCAGGGCTGTCTGTTTCTGAGAGGGGCGCGATCGTTTCTAATTGAAGTTTGTTCTGTCGGGTTCAGTGGGTCGGAAGATTTTATACGATTATACAAGAGGTGGGACTGTCATTCAAAAACTAAGTAAGTGATCACATAGTGGAGGGGTGAATGAGTGGCTCGGATTAGGGAATTTCTCCATGTCGCCTAGATCCTATTTCAGGCGGCATAATCTAAGTTCTGCAGATCTCTTAGCTTGGGGGCGTCTATAGCGCACTCTATGTGCTATTTGACTGTTGCTCGATGCATTGCCAAACGATGTACCACGCCACAAGCATCCCGCTGAAAAAGCAAGCGCCAGCAAACCAAAATGCAATTAACCCGTTCCAAGCAAAGGGGCCTGATTTGAAGAAAAATATTCCTTCTCCCAGTAAGAGGCCGGTAGCAGCCCAGAGGGTGAAGTAGCCAAACCATCTGGGAAATATGCTTTCCTGTGCTTGCTGACACAGGCTTACGTAGGCTATTGACGCTAGCTGAATAACAGCAGGGGCTATTATTCCGACGAACGCCAGCCAAGCAAAATCGTTAATTGCCTGGGTTATTTCGGGGTTTCTTTCCGGTCTGTAAGCGGCTAGCAGCCAAAGCATACCGGGGAGCATAATTGCAATGACCGTTAATGTTACGGCTGAAAGTTGGATGGCGGCACAAGGGTGATGAATCGGGCCTTCAATGCGTTTCATCTGTTCACTTATAGCGGCAGCGAATGGCCAGAAAAACACAGCTGACAAGGTCATCATTAAACCGGCAAATCGGATCTGGTTGGTGTCAGTTTGAAAAATCTGCGCTATTTGCTCCGCTGAGAGCAATGGCGACACGGGCGGAATCCAGCCAGCAATTCCATATAAACCGATTCCCATGAGGAATATCGCAACAAGGCCGCTATGAACCGATATCAATTGCGCCTGACGGTTGATGGACATTCTTGTATCCCTAAGCTGCGCTAAGTTTTTGTTGTTACTAAGAGTATAAACTTGGCAGCTGTCTTCGTTCGTCGTTTCAGACGAAATTCTGAAGGGTGTGTAGGGTGGCCTAAAGATGCGATGCCGATTACTTACATGACTCGATGCGTCGTCGGGAAGGTGGGTTTGTGGTGATCCTCAAGTTATTGATAAATATAAATAATATTCGCATTATTCTCGCTTAAACTGGATCAATATCGTCGCATCAGACGATATCAGCTATTCGATGGTGTGAGTAAATCATCACGGCTTTTGCAAGCCTTTCCGCGCTTTGTTGGTGCCCGTGTCGCTAACACTCTAAGAGGACGACGGAAAATTCTGTTTGCGGTCAGCAAGTAAGCGTTAAAAAAGTAGTGGGACGGTCAAGAGGCAATATATGAAGTTTTACTTATCCGGTAGCAAGGCGTGGAGTATGGCTTTGGTTTACATTGTGGCCGCCGCGCCGAATGTAAATGCGAATGAGGGTGGTCGTTCGGCGATGCTGGAGGAGGTTGTGGTTACCGCTAATCGGCGTGAACAGCGTGCGCAAGATGTCTCTATCTCGTTAACCTCATTCTCGAGCGAAAAGCTTGAGTCGATGGGGGCGGTTGATGCGGCGGATGTTGCGGCTCAGGTACCTGGTTTCAGTTACTCCTTGGAGAGGCGGGGGACGCCAGTGTTTTCACTTCGTGGAGTAGGTTTCAACGATGCGGCTGCGGGAGCCCAATCGCCGGTCGGTGTTTACATCGACGAGGTTAGCTTGCCCTATCCGATCATGTCAAAAGGTATAGCGTTCGACATTCAGCGAGTAGATGTGCTTAAGGGGCCGCAGGGAACCTTATATGGTCGTAATACAACTGCTGGTGCAGTCAATTTTGTTCCGAATAAGCCATCCCTAGAGTTTGAGGCGGGATTCATCGCGTCATACTCGAGATTTGATAAAACTGACTATCAGGGATATATCAGTGGAGGCAACGACGCCGTTCAGGCGCGTGTCGCGGTACGTGAGATAACACAGCGCGAAGGCTGGCAGAATAACCAAATATTTCCGGAGACTACAAACGGAACCGAAGATAAATTATTTGCTCGCACACTAGTCAACTGGGATGTGTCGGAGCTTGTGAGTCTTTCCTTTGGTGCGACGTACTGGAATGACAAAAGTGATGCGCAAATGCCTCAGAACTTTGTGCGCTTGCCATCTGGTGAAGCCCAGATACCCGGATTTTCTAGTTCTCAAGCCGCGCAGGATCATCCAACGATTGTTGAGGAGGATGCCCGTCTTACCGCTTTCCACCCAAATCGTAGCTATGGTTCTGTGCAGCAGAGAGGGCGCGAATACGGTCTAGATCAGGAGTTCCACGCCGCGTGGACAAAGTTGAAGTTTGATTTTCATGATTCAGCGTCGCTTGGATTGACGGTGGCCTTGCAAGACTATACCGACGGCAGTGTCTTCAATACTGATGGTTTGGCGGTAGAGATTGTCGAACAGATTGTAGACATATCTACAAAGTCGGGCTCTGTCGAGCTCAGACTGTCTGGCAACGTATCTGAGCCGCTTATAAATTGGGATGCTGGAGTCTATCACGCTTTTGATAGCGTGGACGAAAGCTATGTATTCGGACTGAGAGACGGAAGTGGAGGCAACGCGGGTACCGTATTTCGTGAAGGTGAAATTATTACGGATCAAGAGCAGACAGCAAATGCTGTATTTGCACAAGCTGATTGGCAAGTTCTTTCGCAGCTCAAGTTAACGCTGGGCGCTCGCTATACGGAATACGAGCGCGATTTTGAGGGGTGCAGTAAAGACTCTGGTGACGGCGGTTTGTCCACCGTATTTACGGGGTTGCAGTTGCTGGAATCTGGCAACCCATTGGGACCTCAACCTGGAGATTGCATTACACTGAATGAAGAGGGGGAATCTTCTCTGGTTGAAAGAAAGCTGTCAGAAAATAATACTTCCGGTCGGTTCAGTGTCGATTGGACACCCGCAGAAGATGTCTTGGTCTATGGTTCTGCAGCGCTGGGCTTCAAGAGCGGTGGATTTCCATCTGTAGCGGCATCAAGAGCTGAGCAATATGACGCCGTCAAGCAAGAGCGATTGCTGGGCTACGAGCTTGGTATTAAAAGTCAGTGGCTTGATCGGGCATTGCAAGTAAACGGCGCTCTATTTAGTTATGACTACCAAGATAAGCAGCTACTGTCATTTCTCAATGATCCAATATTTGGCGTCTTGCTTAAGCTTGAAAATGTTGATGAAGTAAAAAATCAAGGCGCAGAACTTTCTGTTGACTACGCGCCAATCTCTAACTTGATTCTAACGACCTCCGTAATCTATCTGGACGCGAAGATAGAAGAGTTTGTTGGAGTGAATGCAGAGGGCGATACGGAGGACTTCTCTGGCAATCAGGTAAATGATGCGCCAAGGTGGGAAGCTACGTTTGGGGCTAATTATGATCTACCGGTAGCTCAATTCAGAGATGAAGATGCACTTAGCAATCTCTCACTGCGGTTCGGAGTAGATGTTTCGTACTCAGAAAAGTCCTTTGCTTTTATTGATAACGATACAAGATTCATACATAACGAGCGAACTATTGTTAATGCCAGATTTGGAATTGGTCATATTGACGACTCCTGGAGCGTTATGATTTGGGGGCGAAATATTACTAATGAGTTTTACACGACAGGTTTTGGTAAAGAGTCTGAGGTGGGCTATCGATTTACCGGAATGCCCCAGACTTATGGAGCTACCTTCACCTATCGCTATCAGTAATGTGGGGAGTCATTAGATTATAGTGAAGCTGTGCGAGTTCTCAGGGAATGCGCATAGCTTACTTGTAGAAGGGCTGAACATACAATCAGTCGAATATCGTCGCTTAAGACGATGTCACAAGGTGTATCTCTAGATATAAATAAATAAAATCATTTTGTAGGGTGCCGAATGAACCGTAAGGATCAAGATAATACTATTTTTGCTGAGTTTGCCGGTCGCACCAGCGTTGTCGATAAGTTTAACTTCGATAAACCGCATAAAAAGCTATCTAGATTGCTGAGTTCTATTAGTAGCCGGTACATGCTTTGTCGTTTGTTTTTTTGTGGTTTTGTCGTAGCAATAATTTCTCAGCAGCATACTGTGTTTGCACAAACTGCAGGTGCCGGATCTGATGCGGATCCGGGGAGCGGGACATCGTCTCAAACACAGAGTGCGCGGACAAGACAGTCCAACAGGCTAATGGAAGAAGTTGTGGTTACAGCGCAGAAGCGAGAGGACCGGGCCCAGGATATACCAATAGCGATACAGGCTTTTGGTAGCCAAGCACTTGACGCTTTAAATATAGGCAATACAGATGAGCTTGGGCCACTAATTCCCAGCCTCACATTTACCAAGGCTGCTGGCTACACGCTGATATATCTTCGCGGTGTAGGTACTAGTCAGTTTGTGCCCTCGGCGGATCCAAGCATTGCGACCTATGTAGATGGAATCTATTTGCCAACTGGCCAGGCTGGCACGACGTCTCTAGGTGCAGTAAAGCGTGTTGAGGTTCTAAAAGGCCCGCAGGGAACGTTATTTGGTCGAAATAGTATCGGTGGGGCGATCAATGTTATCACCGAGAAACCTCGGGATGAAGTTTACTCTGCAGTAAAATTGCAGTATACAGACCTGAATCATCGCTCTGCGTCAGGTAGCATTTCCACGCCAGTGACAGATTGGTTTTCACTCGGTTTAGCCGCGGGCTATAGTAGAGATGTTAGCGTGGTGGAGACGACGAATGTGCCCACGCCTATCGCAAGAACTAAAACTCAGCGTGTACAGCTATCGTTTTTCCCTACTGATAACATCACTCTTGACTTAACTTCGTATAGATCTGAGCAGGAAAACGTTAACCTGTCTATCGGTCAGAATTCAAAGCCCAGCGGGATTGGTAGAGATCTTTATAATCTAGAGTCGGAAGGGGATGATTACCAAGTCGATAATGACTATGTAGCACAGTCCTATTCAGAGCAGAAATTGGATTACGCAGAGCTGGCTTGGGTCCTGCCTTGGCTCGACGTAAAACTGCTGGCGAGTAAGCAAGAAGTTAACATACCTGTCTACGATTATGACTTCGATGGGACTGACCAACCGATAGCCGCGTTTGATACACGGGGAGGTGAGTTTGAAGGGTTAGATGGTGAGTATTCCCACATTGAAACTGCCGAGCTACAGTTTATATCGAACGTCGATAGTTGGAGGAGCGAGGTATTTGAGTGGGTAGCGGGACTTTACTACTATCATGGCGAAGGCGCATTCGATCCTGCGAGATTTTCTGCGCAGCTAGGGTTGTTTACCTCAGCAGCGGGAGTGCCTCCCGAGGTAGTTGGCCTCGCGACTGATGTCCTGGGTATTGAGAGTGTGATGCTCTACTTAAGTGGTATTCTCGAGACCGATAGCGAATCGGCGTACTTCCAAGGAACCTATACAGTGCTGCCTTGGCTTGATATTACCTTGGGCGGTCGGTATCAGAGAGAGAATAGATTTTTAACGAAGTCGGAAACTAATTACAAGAACCCTCAGACGGGTCAACTTGAAAACCTATTCCAATTTCCTTTAAAAGGTGAAAAGGAATCAAATTTTGCGCCTAAAGCGCAAATCACTACCCGCCCTTTTGAGGATGTAATGGTATATCTGTCCTATGGCGAGGGCTACAAAAGCGGTACTTACAACATCGTTGCGATCTACGAAGAGCCTGACTACATCGTTCCGGAGCAGGTTGTATCATATGAGCTAGGCGCGAAAACCGAGTTTTTTGATGGAAATCTTAGGTTGAATGGAGCAGTCTTCAAGAACAAAATCACTGATCTTCAAGACGGCTTTGTTTCGTTGTTGTCAGGTGGTGCAGTCTCATTTAATACCGCGCCCGCAGCGGAGACCAAAGGTTTTGAATTTGACCTGCAGTGGGTTCCGATGCCCAGCCTCAATCCTGGTCTAGTCATTACGGCAAATGGGGCGTATGTGGAAGCCGTGTACACGGATTTCCCGAATGGTGAAGGTTTTGAGGAAGAATCTGGGTATTACAATGGCGACCTAGACTTGACCGGTTTCAATCTTAGGAATACGCCAAAGCGTTCTGGCGGTCTTGGGGTAATACAAACCATTCCTTTTGACTTTGGCTCGCTGGAGCTCGCGGTTGATGCAAGCCATCGTTCAAGAACGTTTTACAATGCAAACAACACCGTATCAGAAGACCCCTATACTTTGGTCAACGCGCGGGCGAGCTTCGAGTATGTCCCATGGAGAACGCGAATCACGGTGTTTGGTCAGAATATAACCGATAAGCGTTACCACACTCAGCAGTTTGAGACAGATTTTGGGTTGTTGACCACGTTAGCGGCGCCGAAGTCCATAGGTGTTCGTCTACAATGGGAATACTGAGCAGCGTCATTTTTAAGCTTTCTATCGAAGATGGCGTCCGATTTGATCCAAATTATCTGATCAGGTGGACCGTTCATGGTGGCTTCTTGGCGGGCTGGTCAGAGAAGAATCGTCGTTTGCGACGCTAAACTGCGAACTTGGTTGCTGCCAGTCTTAGGTCTATCGCCTCTATGCCGCTGGCGACCATGTACTCCACCGATATGGTGAAATTGTGGATATACAAAGGAGTTCTATCGTGAAGAATCTGGTCTTTATAACCATCATGTTTGTAGTTAGTGGTGCAGTGCAGGCACAAGGTTTTCGTGTGCCACCCATGGCAGGCGAAATAGTTCGATCTACAGGCGTTGGTATAGGCAGCTCGATACCGTTTGGGACATTCGTTGATAACCCTGAGCAGTTGAATACCTTTATCGCCGTAGGCTCAGATATTGCTTCTGGTCTTTCTCCAGCTGCAAGAGTGTTATTCAATGACGGATTGGAGGCACTTCCTGGCGCGATATTGAGCGGAACTACAATACTCTCTCCTTCTGTAGCGATTGTGCCAAGGGCGCCGCTTTTGAACGAGCCCTTGCCCGGATTGGACATGTAACATGGGCGAATTTGTGAGCTGATTTTGGACGTAATTTTGATCATCAACGATTTGGGTTACTCATCAACAATATAGTTCGGAGATGGTAGACAGATCGCAGGCATTGATAGTTGTCACCGGTTCAATGAGGTTGTCTGTATCGCTAATTTGACTTTACTTCGACAGCTATTTGTTATTATCAGCATCGTCAATTGCCGTGGGCAGTTCTGAGAACCTATGCGGCGATGCTGCTCGAGTGTCCGCTTCCAATGGTAAGCAGACTTAAATTTGGGAAGCTAAATGTCCGCTT